>NZ_JBXAOA010000020.1:0-105391 GCF_058802325.1 Pseudomonas sp. GW822-FHT02E03
CATGCCGAGCCTGGGCGAGGCACCGAACGACAGGGGCAAAAGCCCTTGGTTACTTGGGGCTTTTCCAAGTGACCCGCCGTCAGGGCGGAACCCTAAGTGGCCATTACCGCAGCAACGGATATGTACACCGAATCGGGAAGATGTGTAGATACCCATGCCGCGATGACGGTGGCAGATCCGGCATTGATGTGACAGACATACCGCTATCGCGGGCAAGCCCGCTCCCACAGGGATTTTCATAGGTTCGGATCAAGTGCCAGACACAAAAAAGCCCCCGCTACCTTCATGGCAACGGGGGCTTTTCGTTGTGGCTTACATCTCGACTTGCGTACCCAGCTCAATCACCCGATTCAACGGCAAATTGAAGAACCGCAGATTACCGTTGGCATTCTTCAACATGAAGGCGAACAACGTCTCGCGCCAGCGGGCCATGCCTTCGAGTTTGGAGGCGATGACTGTCTCGCGGCTGAGGAAGTAGGTAGTGCGCATCGGGCTGAAATTCAGGTCATCCAGATGGCACAGTTTCAAGGCCTCAGGCACGTCCGGCTCGTCGGTGAAGCCGAAGTGCAGGATCACCCTGAAGAACCCTTCGCCGTAGGAATCGACCGCGAAACGCCGTTGCGGCGGGACGCGCGGGATGTCTTCGTACACCACTGTCAGCAACACTACTTGCTCGTGCAGCACCTGGTTATGCAGCAGGTTGTGCAACAGTGCGTGAGGCACGGCGTCCGGGCGGGCGGAGAGGAACACCGCCGTGCCCTGGACCCGATGCGGCGGTTGCACGCGGATGCTGCTGATGAAGATCGGCAGCGGCAACCCGCCCTCGTCCATTCGCTCCACCAGCAGTTGCTTGCCGCGTTTCCAGGTGGTCATCAACACGAACAGCACGATACCGGCAATCACCGGGAACGCACCGCCCTGAATGATTTTCGGCACGTTGGCGGCGAAGTACAGACCGTCTACCAACAGGAAACCCAGCAACACCGGAACAGCGAGGATCGGTGGCCACTTCCACAGCAGCAGCATCACCGCCGACACCAGGATGGTGGTCATCAGCATCGTGCCCGTCACCGCCACGCCGTAGGCCGAAGCCAACGCGCCAGAGGACTCGAAGCCCAGCACCAATAGAATTACGCCAACCATCAATGCCCAATTCACCGCGCCGATATAGATCTGGCCTTGCTCGGCACTGGACGTGTGCTGGATGTGCATGCGCGGAATGTAGCCGAGCTGGATCGCCTGACGAGTCAGGGAGAACGCACCAGAAATCACCGCCTGAGAGGCGATTACCGTGGCCAGGGTCGACAACCCCACCAACGGAATCAGCGCCCAGCTTGGTGCCAACAAGTAGAAAGGGTTACGGGCGGCTTCCGGATCACCGAGCAGCAACGCGCCCTGACCGAAGTAGTTCAGCACCAGGGCCGGCAGCACCAGAATGAACCAGGCCCGGGCGATCGGCTTGCGACCGAAGTGGCCCATGTCGGCGTACAACGCCTCGGCACCGGTCAATGCCAGCACCACAGCGCCAAGAATCGCGATCCCCATGCCCGGATGGACCATGAAGAAGCGCACGCCCCACACCGGATTCATCGCCTGCAACACTTCCGGATGCTGACTGATGCCATACACGCCCAGCGCGCCCAGCACCAGAAACCAGGTGACCATGATTGGCCCGAACAGAATGCCGATCCGCGCCGTACCGTGACGCTGAATCAGGAACAATGCCACCAGCACGATCAACGACAGCGGCACCACCCAATGGTCGATGCCCTCGAATGCCAAGCCAAGGCCTTCAATCGCCGAGAGGACGGAAATCGCCGGGGTGATCATGCTGTCGCCATAGAACAGCGCCGCGCCGATCAGCCCGCAGACGACCAGCAAGGTACGCAACTTCGCATGCCCCGCCGCTGCCCGCCGCGCCAGCGCGGTCAAGGCCATGATTCCGCCCTCACCCTGGTTATCGGCACGCAGCACGAACATCATGTATTTGATCGAGACGACCCAGATCAGCGACCAGAAGATCAGCGCCAGAATGCCCAGCACGCCGTCATGGTTGACCGGCACGCCATAGCCACCGGAAAACACTTCTTTGAGGGTGTACAGCGGGCTCGTGCCGATATCGCCATAAACCACCCCGACTGCTGCGACCAGCATGCCGATCGGCTTCGCCGCCGAATGCTCGCTGGCCGCCACCTGACTACTTGCCTGCCCCATCCAAAAACTCCTACTGCTCAGACTCGGACTTCTTATAAGAAGCACTATGCTTTGTGGCGCAGCATGCGCTGTTTTACGTGTTGTTACAGACGTTTTATTGACTATAGAAAATCGGTAAAGCGTAACGGCGCGAAGCATAGCGCAGCACTCGTCGTATTTCCCTGCATAAAGCTGGTCAAGTGCGCCTCTCATCGCTAGAATTGCGCACTTTTTGACCAGAGACGCAACATAGCGTCCGTCTGTCGCCTTGCCGACTTCGGCTGGAGGCGTCCCAAATACCGAGGTTAGACATGTCCACCACTCCTGCGCCGGCCAATCCAAAGGTTGGCTTCGTATCCCTGGGTTGCCCGAAAGCACTGGTCGACTCCGAGCGCATCCTTACCCAGCTGCGCATGGAAGGCTATGACGTTGTGTCCACCTATCAGGACGCCGATGTCGTGGTGGTCAACACCTGCGGCTTCATCGACTCGGCCAAGGCAGAGTCTTTGGAAGTGATCGGCGAAGCCATCAAGGAAAACGGCAAGGTCATCGTGACCGGCTGCATGGGCGTCGAAGAAGGCAACATCCGCAACGTACACCCAAGCGTGCTGGCCGTGACCGGTCCGCAGCAGTACGAGCAAGTGGTCAACGCCGTGCACGACGTGGTGCCGCCGCGCCAGGATCACAACCCGCTGATCGACCTGGTGCCGCCGCAAGGCATTAAGCTGACCCCGCGCCACTACGCCTACCTGAAGATTTCCGAAGGCTGCAACCACAGCTGCAGCTTCTGCATCATCCCGTCGATGCGCGGCAAACTGGTCAGTCGCCCGGTCGGTGACGTGCTTGACGAGGCTCAGCGCCTGGTCAAGGCCGGCGTCAAAGAGCTGTTGGTGATTTCCCAGGACACCAGCGCCTACGGCGTTGATGTGAAGTACCGCACCGGCTTCTGGAACGGCGCGCCGGTGAAAACCCGCATGACCGAACTCTGCGAAGCCCTGAGCACCCTCGGTGTCTGGGTGCGCCTGCACTACGTTTACCCGTACCCGCACGTCGACGAGCTGATCCCGCTGATGGCCGCCGGGAAAATCCTGCCGTACCTGGACATCCCGTTCCAGCACGCCAGCCCGAAAGTCCTGAAAGCCATGAAACGCCCGGCCTTCGAAGACAAGACCCTGGCACGAATCAAGAACTGGCGCGAAATCTGCCCGGACCTGATCATTCGTTCGACCTTCATCGTCGGTTTCCCCGGCGAAACCGAAGAAGACTTCCAGTACCTGCTGAACTGGCTGACCGAAGCGCAGCTGGACCGCGTTGGCTGCTTCCAGTACTCGCCGGTCGAAGGTGCACCGGCCAACCTGCTGGACGCGGCCATTGTGCCGGACGACGTCAAGCAAGACCGTTGGGACCGCTTCATGGCGCACCAGCAGGCCATCAGCTCGGCGCGCCTGCAAATGCGCATCGGCCGTGAAATCGAAGTGCTGGTCGATGAAGTCGATGAGCAAGGCGCGGTTGGCCGCTGCTTCTTCGATGCCCCGGAGATCGACGGCAACGTGTTCATCGACAACGGCAGCAACTTGAAACCAGGCGACAAAGTCTGGTGCAAAGTGACCGATGCCGACGAGTACGACCTGTGGGCTGAACAGATCTAAACGCAAAAAATATAAAAAGCCCCGCTCTCTTGACGAGATGCGGGGCTTTTTTACGTCTATCGTTTTGTGAGAGAAAGAACTCCACGCAAGAGAGGCCGGCGGGCATGCGCCAACACTCGGTCATTCACACACCGAAACAGAGCGACTACGAAGAACTCACCCAAGTGTGGGAAGCCTCGGTGCGCGCCACCCATGACTTTCTGCCCGACAGCTACATCGACCTGCTGAAGAATCTGGTGCTGACCCGCTACCTCGACGCGGTGATGCTGATCTGTACCAAAGACTCACGCCAGCGCATCACCGGGTTTGCCGGCGTGGCGGCGGGCAAGGTCGAAATGCTCTTCATCGACCCGGCGCATCGCGGCAAAGGCCTGGGCAAGCAATTGCTGCGCTACGCCCTGGAACACCTGAACGCCGATGAACTGGACGTCAATGAGCAGAATCCGCAGGCCTTGGGGTTCTACTTCAAGCAGGGTTTTGAGGTGATCGGTCGCTCCGAGCACGACGGTATGGGTCAGCCGTATCCGTTGCTGCACATGCGCTTACGCCAAAACCAGCAACACTCGCAGCACGGCTGACACAACACAGAACAAAATGTGGGAGCGGGCTTGCTCGCGAATACGGTGTGTCATTCAACAGATAAATTGACTGATCTACCGCCTTCGCGAGCAAGCCCGCTCCCACAAAAAAGCCGCACGGCGCAAATGGAGCCGGGATTAACCGGCGCCCAGCAGGTACAATGCCCACCCTTTTTTTGTTACGGCCCTGTCATGACTGACCCGATTCGTCTCTCCAAACGCCTCATCGAACTCGTCGGCTGTTCCCGTCGGGAGGCTGAGCTGTTCATCGAGGGCGGCTGGGTCACCGTGGACGGCGAAGTCATCGACGAGCCGCAGTTCAAGGTCGACACCCAAAAAGTCGAGCTCGATCCCGAAGCCAAGGCCACTGCGCCGGAGCCGGTGACCATTCTGTTCAACGTCCCTGCGGGCATGGACGCGGAAACGGCCATGGCGACCATCAGCGCCGAGACCCTGAGCGAAGAACACCGCTACGGCAAACGCCCGCTCAAGGGCCACTTCCTGCGCCTGACCGCCAGTACCGATCTGCAGGCCAATGCCAGCGGTCTGCTGGTGTTCACCCAGGACTGGAAGATCCTGCGCAAACTCACTGCCGACTCCGCCAAAATCGAGCAGGAATACGTGGTGGAAGTTGAAGGCGACATGGTGGCTCACGGCCTCAACCGCCTGAACCACGGCCTGACCTACAAGGGCAAGGAACTGCCGCCGGTCAAAGCCAGCTGGCAGAACGAAAACCGTCTGCGTTTTGCGATGAAGAACCCACAACCGGGCGTAATCGCCCTGTTTTGCCAGGCCGTGGGCCTGAAGGTCGTCGCCATCCGCCGCATCCGCATCGGCGGCGTGTCCATTGGCAAAGTGCCGTTGGGGCAATGGCGCTACCTGTCCGGCAAAGAGAAGTTCTAAGACTTTTCACGCCGCCATACATTTCGGCGCCGCGGCTTATGCGACGCCCACTGCTGAATATCAGGATTGCACACCATGATTCATAACGACGTACTGCGCAGCGTGCGCTACATGCTCGACATCAGCGACAAGAAAGTCATCGAGATCATCAAGCTCGGCGGCATGGACGTGTCCATGGAAGACCTGCTGACGTACCTCGACAAGAAAGAGGAAGACGAGGAAGGCTTCGTACGCTGCCCGGACGAGGTCATGGCGCATTTCCTCGATGGCCTGGTGATCTTCAAGCGCGGCAAGGACGAAAGCCGTCCACCGCAGCCGATCGAAGTGCCGGTGACCAACAACATCATCCTGAAAAAACTGCGTGTGGCCTTCGAACTGAAAGAGGACGACATGCACGCGATCCTCAAGGCTGCCGAGTTCCCGGTGTCCAAGCCTGAACTGAGCGCGCTGTTCCGCAAGTTTGGCCACACCAACTACCGCACCTGCGGCGACCAGTTGCTGCGCAATTTCCTCAAGGGGCTCACTCTTCGAGTGAGAGCGTAAAGCAGCTGCAGGCTACAAGCCGCAAGCGGATAGTGTCTAGCTTGTAGCTTGTAGCTTGAAACTTGTAGCTGGGCCGTATGGCCCCCCATTCCTCGCAAAAATAGTGGCTCCGCTTCTGGCGGCTGACGACTAGGGTGTACTGACCCTTTGCCCTCAGGACTCGCCCTATGCACCCGTATTTTTCTCTCGCAGGCCGCACCGCCCTGGTGACCGGCGGCACCCGCGGTATCGGCAAAATGATCGCCAAGGCTTATGTCGAGGCTGGCGCCACTGTGTACGTGTGTGCCCGCGATGCCGACGCCTGTCAGCAAACTGCCAAGGAACTGAGTGCCTTCGGGGTTTGTCACGCGGTAGCTGCCAACCTGGCCCACGAAGAAGGCGTCCAGCAATTAGCAGCGCAATTGAGTGAGCAGATCGGTCAGCTGGATATTCTGGTGAACAACGCCGGCACCACGTGGGGCGCGCCGCTGGAGAGTTACCCGGTCAAAGGCTGGGAAAAGGTCATGCAGCTCAACGTGACCTCGGTGTTCAACTGCATCCAGCAATTTCTGCCGCTGCTGCGCAAGGCCGGTTCGGCGGCGAATCCGGCACGGATCATCAACATTGGTTCGGTCGCCGGGATCTCGTCCTTCGGCGAACAGGCGTATGCCTACGGCCCGAGCAAGGCTGCCCTGCATCAACTGTCGCGGATTCTGGCGCGGGAGCTGGTGAGCCAACACATCAACGTCAATGTGATTGCACCGGGACGGTTCCCGAGCAAGATGACGCAGCACATTGGTAATGATGAGCAGGCGTTGGCCGAGGACACGGCGCTGATTCCGATGAAGCGCTGGGGGCGGGAGGAAGAGATGGCTGCCTTGGCGATCAGTTTGGCGAGTATGGCCGGGGCGTATATGACCGGGAATATTATTCCTTTGGATGGTGGGTTTAGCCTTTAATCCGTGGTGCGCCCTTCGCGAGCAAGCCCGCTCCCACATTGGAACTCCTGTAGCCGCACCATTTGTGGCCATCATCAATCCAGTGTGGGAGCGGGCTTGCTCGCGAAGGCGATCTGTCAGTCACCGTCGACCCAAGGGTCAATCGGGTATCATGCCCGCCCACACCCCGCCTCGACCCTAGACCATGACCTACAGCGTTTCCCCCATCGGCTTCGTGCGCTCCTGCTTCAAGGAGAAGTTCGCCATTCCGCGCCAACCGCAACTGGCCCCGGCCGCTCGAGGCGTGCTGGAGCTGGTGGCGCCGTTCGATCAGGGTGATGCGGTGCAGGGGCTGGAACAGGTCAGTCATGTCTGGCTGCTGTTCCTGTTCCATCAGGCCCTGGAAGAAAAGCCACGCCTGAAAGTCCGCCCGCCGCGCCTGGGCGGCAACAAATCCATGGGCGTGTTTGCCACTCGGGCGACGCATCGACCCAATGGCATCGGTCAATCGGTGGTCAAACTGGACAAAGTCGAAGCCAATCGGCTGTGGATCTCCGGCATCGACCTACTCGATGGCACGCCGATTCTCGACATCAAACCTTACGTGCCTTACGCGGACATCATCGACACAGCGTCCAATAGCATCGCCAGCGCCCCGCCATCGCTGATTCCCGTCCAGTGGACAGACTCAGCACTGCAACAGGCTCACGGCCACGCTCAGCGGCTTGATGAGCCCTTGGTCGAGCTGATCGAGCAATGCCTGGCACAAGACCCACGCCCGGCGTACCAGATTCCTACACCAGAAAGGGAATACGGCGCGCAGTTCTGGGATGTGGATGTACGCTGGCATTACCCGACGCCTGACCTGATCCGCGTCCTCGAAGTCATTCCCGTCTCCAATCAGGCATAAAAAAGCCCCCATTGCCTGCACAGGCAATGGGGGCTGATCGTTCCCACGCTCCGCGTGGGAATGCATCCAGTGACGCTCTGCGTCACCCAAACAACAGCTTACTTCTCGACGAACGCACGCTCGATCAGGTAATCACCCGGCTCGCGCATCCGCGGCGAAACTTTCAGGCCGAAGCTGTTCAACACTTCGCTGGTCTCGTCGAGCATGCTCGGGCTGCCGCACAGCATGGCGCGGTCGTCCTGCGGGTTGATCGGTGGCAGACCGATGTCGCTGAACAGCTTGCCGCTGCGCATCAGGTCGGTCAGGCGGCCTTCGTTCTCGAATGGCTCGCGGGTCACGGTCGGGTAGTAGATCAACTTGTCACGCAGGGCTTCGCCGAAGAACTCGTTCTGCGGCAGGTGCTCGGTGATGAACTCGCGGTAAGCGACTTCATTGACGTAACGCACGCCGTGGCACAGGATCACTTTTTCGAAACGCTCGTAGGTTTCCGGGTCCTGGATGACGCTCATGAACGGCGCCAGACCGGTACCGGTGCTGAGCAGGTACAAATGTTTGCCAGGCTTCAAGTCATCCAGCACCAAGGTGCCGGTAGGCTTCTTGCTGATGATGATCTCGTCGCCTTCCTTCAGATGCTGCAACTGGGAAGTCAGCGGGCCATCAGGCACTTTGATGCTGAAGAACTCGAGATGCTCTTCCCAATTCGGGCTGGCAATCGAGTAAGCGCGCATAAGCGGGCGGCCGTTGGGCTGTTGCAGGCCGATCATCACGAACTGACCGTTCTCGAAGCGCAGGCCCGGATCGCGGGTGCACTTGAAGCTGAACAGAGTGTCGTTCCAGTGGTGAACACTGAGGACACGCTCGTGGTTCATGTTGCTCATGTACGTGGGACTCCTGGAGATTTGCCTGCGCCGATGATGTGCGCAATTGCAGCGCATTCTAATGGCAGCGACAATATCTGTTAACTGGATTATTAAGATAAGGGTTATCGGTTATATCGATATGCGATTTACTCTCCGTCAACTTCAAGTATTCGTCGCCGTCGCCCAGCAGGAAAGCGTATCCCGTGCTGCATTAACGCTCAACCTCTCGCAATCGGCGGCCAGCACCTCGATCACCGAACTGGAGCGTCAGTGCAGCTGCCAGCTGTTCGATCGCGCCGGCAAACGGCTGAGCCTCAACGCCCTCGGCAAACAACTGTTGCCGCAAGCGGTGGCCCTGCTCGATCAGGCCAAGGAGATCGAAGACTTGCTCAACGGCAAGTCCGGTTTCGGCTCCCTGGCGGTCGGCGCGACCCTGACCATAGGCAATTACCTCGCCACCCTGCTGATCGGCAGCTTCATGCAGCGCCATCCGGAAAGCCAGGTGAAGCTGCACGTGCAGAACACTGCCAACATCGTGCAACAGGTCGCGCACTATGAAATTGATCTGGGTCTAATCGAAGGCGACTGCAGCCATCCGGACATCGAAGTGCAGAGTTGGGTCGAAGATGAGCTGGTGGTGTTCTGTGCGCCCCAGCATCCGCTGGCCAAACGTGGCATCGCGACCATGGAGGAGCTGAGTCATGAGGCGTGGATTCTCCGCGAACAAGGCTCGGGCACACGGCTGACGTTCGACCAGGCCATGCGACACCATCGCAGCGCGCTGAACATTCGCCTGGAGCTGGAACACACCGAAGCGATCAAGCGCGCGGTGGAATCAGGTTTGGGGATTGGCTGCATTTCGCGCCTGGCGCTGCGCGATGCGTTCCGCCGTGGCAGTCTGGTGCCAGTGGAAACACCGGATCTGGACCTGGCGCGACAGTTCTATTTCATCTGGCACAAACAGAAATATCAGACATCGGCGATGCGCGAATTCCTTGAACTGTGCCGCGCGTTCACCGCCGGGGTTCAGCGCAGCGACGAGATCGTCCTGCCCACCATCGCTTAAAGCAGAATCACCGCCCACACCAGCGCGATCATGCTCAACGCCACGAATTGAGCGGCGCTGCCCATGTCCTTGGCGTTCTTGGACAGTGGATGCAACTCCAGGGAAATGCGGTCGATGGCCGCTTCCACCGCCGAATTGAGCAACTCAACGATCAAGGCCAACAGGCAGACCGCAATCAGCAGCGCCTGCTCGACACGGCTGACGTTGAGGAAGAATGACAACGGAATCAGGATGGCATTAAGCAACACCAGTTGCCGGAAGGCCGCTTCACCGGTGAAGGCCGCGCGCAGGCCGTCCAGGGAATAGCCGGAGGCGTTGAGGATGCGTTTGAGGCCGGTCTGGCCTTTGAAAGGTGACATAAAGTAGGCAACTGACCAAAAAGGAGTGGGAAAGCTAGATGAAGCAAAGTCAAAAAAGCGTGAACACGTAGCGCCTTAGTTGCTCGAAATTGACTCAAGTTGTTGCAAGAGCAGCGCTGCCTGAGTCCGGGTCCGCACATTCAGCTTACGGAAAATGGCCGTGACGTGGGCCTTGATCGTCGCTTCGGAAACGCTCAACTCGTAAGCAATCTGCTTGTTCAGCAAACCTTCACAGACCATGGTCAATACCCGGAACTGCTGGGGTGTCAGGCTGGCGAGGCCTTCGCTGGCAGCCTTGGCTTCGGCGGACACGCTGACCGCTTCGAAGGCCTGGGGCGGCCAGAAAACGTCGCCATCCAGCACCGCGCGTACGGCTTTCTGAATGACGCTCAAATCACTGGACTTGGGAATGAAACCGCTGGCGCCGAATTCACGGGATTTCACCATGATCGACGCTTCTTCCTGAGCCGAGACCATCACCACCGGAATCTGCGGGTACTGCCCACGCAACAGCACCAACCCGGAAAAACCGTAAGCCCCCGGCATGTTCAGGTCCAGCAATACCAGATCCCAATCGGCCTTTTCGTCCAGACGGGTTTCCAGCTCGGCAATGCTCGCCACTTCCACCAGACGGACATCCGGGCCCAGGCCCAGGGTCAACGCTTGATGCAGGGCGCTACGAAAAAGAGGGTGGTCATCGGCAATCAGGATTTCGTATGTGGCCATTTTTCAAATGATCCTGTTTTTTTATGGGACGCCTGATGCATTCAGGCCTCGCCAAAACAACTCGAGGTGCAGCCACGCAGCAGCACCAACAGGGCACGTTCAACGCCAATTACGTAAAAAAAGCAGCGTTTCAAACCTTGGCCGCGCCCTAATCGGCGCCAAGCATGCCCAGCGAAGCCGGGGTGGTCAAGTTGCGTGGCCCTGCCAGCGAGCCTGGTTCCTTGCAGTATGGGCGATGCTCAGCAGATCACGGGCGCCGCGTGCTGTACAAAGGGCATCAGCTCGGCATGGGCCGGTGTTGCAACATTCATATCCAGCTGATGTTTAGCGTCCAGGTAATGCTGGCTGAACACATCAAAATAAGCGTCCAGCGCCGAAGCAGCGTCTGTATCACCGGCAAGATCGAGGCACAGCGCCGCCACTTCGGCCGTGCACAGGTGCTCGCTGCGAGTGGACCTGCGCAATCGGTATCGTGAAAGTTTCTCAGGAAGCAGGCTCAGAATCGGGAACGCATCAAAATAGGGGCTTTTGCGGAAAATCTTCCGGGCTTCGGTCCAGGTGGCGTCCAGCAGAATGAACAATGGGCGCTTGGTGCTATCAACCTCGACGCTGTGGGTAACTCGCTCGGGCTCGACGTATTCGCCCGGAAACACCAGATAGGGTTGCCATTGCGGGTCGGCCAACAGCGCCAGCAGTTGTTCATCGATTTCCGTGCGCGACCAGATGAATGCGTGGTTGTCGCGCACCACATCGGCAATCAGCCAACCGGTATTGCTCGGTTTGAACACTTCTTTATTGGTCATGATCAGGCACACGCCGCTACGGGTGTCGACCTGTGGGCGCCAGGCGCATAGGCAGTGACTCTCGATCACACGGCAGGCACGGCAACGGGTTGCTCGCCAGCCACGGGCCTGAATCGGCTTGATACCCTCTTCCTCTCGCTGATCGCGCAAGCGGGCTACGGCGTTGGGGGCGTGGTTCATCGTGAGCAACACCGGCAGACAGGAAAACTCGACACAAACGGCACTCGGCAAGGCAATAAAGGCCAGCAGTTTACCAGAGCGGCCAGCGCAAGCCTGTACCGTCCAGGCGGGCTCCCCTATAATTCGCCGCCACTGAACGCACAGTCACGTGGCTGGTCGAACCACCAGTCACTGAACCAGGAGAGTTTCATGCTGCGCCTTATCGTTCCCACCGCTGCCATTCTGCTGGCGTCGTCCTTCAACGCTCAGGCTGCATCCTTGAGTGAGCAGAATCTCAACAGAGAGCTGCGAAACGTCGCCGTACAAAGCAGTGTCGGCACGCCACGGGCGATCAACGAAGACATTCTTGATCAGGGTTATACCGTCGAAGGCAATCAGCTGATCAATCATCTGAGCGTTCAGAGCAGCCACGCCGACAAAATGCGCGCCGATCCGAAAGCCGTGTACTTCCAGCTTGGCGCCTCCGTCTGCAGAAACGACGGGTTCCGCAAGCTGATGGCCAAGGGTGCGGTCATGCGTTATGACTTTACCGAAGTGAAAACCAATCGCCCGGTCGGCTCTGCAAGCTTCCAGGAATCGGATTGCCCGAAAGCCACACCGACCAAGAAAAAGTAATCAACGGGAATTGGCGCGCCGCTGTTCATCCTCGGCGCGCAATTCTGCCAACAACGCCTGCAAGTAGCGCGAACGTCGCTCCCCGCCCTCCAGACGCCGGCAGCACTCCTCTTCGAGACTCAAATGATTGGTCTCGGCTGATAACTTCAGCAATCGATACAGTTGCGCATCGATCTCCAGAGTGACTCTGGGCATGGTTTCCCGCCTCCCTGCACGCATTGATCGTCGTTGATCACGCGAAAAATCCCTGAATTGCTTGAACGTTGCGTCCTGCCATTGACGCAAAGTTGTCGTGTCGCGCCTGTAACTTAGTAAATCAGAGCGCAGGACATACGGCTTGCGTTCAGACGAGCGGTGAAAGCACCTTGCAAATCGTCAATAAGCGGTTGCCAGGAAAGACTTTGCGGCGCAATGATCAAGCAGCAAAAATCGTCGCGAGGGTCTAAATTCAAAGTGTTCATGTGGTTTTTTTCAGGGCAGAAAAGGGGCTGCCCATTGCGTGTCTTATTGTGCGAACGTTTCTTTCATTCAAGGGATAAGCAGAGCCCGTATGGATGGCTCGATTGCAAACGAGTCAGGTGGAGCGCCCAGGCAAGGGCTTGGGCAGACAGCGACACAAGGGGTGTCGCGGCGCCGACGATTGTTTTGTCGGGCCAAGGGTTCTGTGCAGAAGGAGAAGTTGAATGCCTTACCAACCGAATGACCTCCTGAGCCGTCATTTTCAAGAAAGCGGCCACGACCTCACCAGCAAGGTCGAAGAACAACTCAACCTGGTTTCACCCAACAGCCCCAACATCCCGATTTACCGCGACATGATCCTGACTGTGCTGCGCATGGCCCAGGAAGATCACAACCGCTGGAATGCCAAGATCACCCTGCAAGCCTTGCGCGAGCTCGAACATGCCTTCCGTGTGATGGAGCAGTTCAAAGGACGACGCAAAGTCACTGTTTTCGGCTCGGCCCGCACGCCGATAGAACACCCGTTGTATGGTTTGGCCCGAGAGCTTGGCGCCGCTCTGGCGCGCTCGGACATGATGGTCATCACCGGTGCCGGCGGCGGCATCATGGCGGCGGCTCATGAAGGTGCCGGCCTGGAACACAGCCTGGGATTCAACATCACCCTGCCCTTCGAGCAACATGCCAATCCCACGGTCAATGGCACCGGGAATCTACTGCCCTTCCACTTTTTCTTTACCCGCAAACTGTTCTTCGTCAAGGAGGCCGATGCGCTGGTCCTGTGCCCAGGCGGTTTCGGTACGCTGGATGAAGCGCTGGAAGTGCTGACTCTGATCCAGACCGGCAAAAGCCCATTGGTGCCCGTGGTGCTACTGGATGCGCCGGGCGGCAAGTTCTGGCAAGGCGCGCTGGACTTCATTCACCATCAACTGGAGGAAAATCGCTACATCCTGCCAACCGACATGAAGCTGTTGAGCCTGGTCTACAGTGCCGAAGAGGCAGTGGAGCAGATCAATCAGTTCTACAGCAACTTCCACTCCAGCCGCTGGCTCAAGCATCAGTTCGTGATTCGCATGAACCACAAACTCAGCGACCGGGCGCTCGAACACATGCAGGAGGCATTCGCCGACCTGTGCCTGAGTGACCATTTCCATCAGCACGCCTACAGCGGTGAGGAGCACGACGAAGCACAGTTCAGCCATCTGGCGCGACTGGCCTTCACCTTCAACGCCCGTGATCATGGCCGTCTGCGGGATCTAGTGGACTACATCAACCTGCCGGAAAACTGGGCACAGTCCAAACCCCAGGCGCAACAACGCGCGCGTGAGCCGTCCAAGGTAACGTGAGGCAAAAAAAAACGGCCCGCTATCGAAATAGCGAGCCGTTCATTCAATCGTCCATCCCTCGGCCGCTGAACAAGCGGCTGATCATTTCCATGGAATATCCCCGATAACTCAGGAACCTGCCCTGTTTGGCACGTTCCCGGGCATCTATCGGTAAATGCCCGGAAAATTTGCGCCGCCAGGTGTCTTCCAGTTGTTCCTGCCAGTCGATACCGCTCTCGCGCAAAGCGAGTTCGATATCGATACGTTGCAGGCCGCGCTGGCTCAACTCTTCGCGAATTCGCAAAGGGCCGTAACCGGAACGGGCACGATAGGAAACAAAGCTCTCGAGGTAACGTGATTCGGACAACAGGCCCTCTTCCGTCAAGCGGTCGAGTGCTGTGTCGATCATTTCAGGGAGGGCGCCGCGCTGACGCAGTTTACGCGTCAGCTCGACTCGACCATGCTCGCGTCGCGCGAGCAGGTCCATTGCGGTTCGCCGCACCGCGACGAGTGTATCGAGTACGGCGGTCATCGGATCAATCAGATATCAGCGTCAGCCAGGTCATCAGCCGTCTCTTTGACTGGCGATGCTTTGACGTCTGGTGCTGGAGACAGCAACTTGTCGCGCAGCTGCTTCTCAAGTTTCGCGGCGATCTCCGGGTTGTCCGCCAGGAACTTGGCCGAGTTGGCCTTGCCCTGACCGATCTTGGTGCCTTCGTAGGCATACCATGCACCGGATTTCTCGACGAAACCGTGCAGAACACCCAGGTCGATCATCTCACCGTTGAGGTAGATGCCCTTGCCGTAAAGAATCTGGAACTCGGCCTGACGGAACGGCGAAGCCACCTTGTTCTTCACAACCTTGACGCGGGTTTCGCTACCGACGACTTCATCACCTTCTTTCACCGCGCCAGTACGGCGGATGTCCAGACGAACCGAAGCGTAGAACTTCAGCGCGTTACCACCGGTAGTGGTTTCCGGGCTGCCGAACATCACGCCGATTTTCATACGGATCTGGTTGATGAAGATCACCAGGCAGTTGGCGTTCTTGATGTTACCGGTGATTTTACGCAGCGCCTGGGACATCAGACGAGCTTGCAGGCCCACGTGCATGTCGCCCATTTCGCCTTCGATCTCAGCCTTTGGCACCAGAGCGGCCACGGAGTCGACGATGATCACGTCTACCGCGTTGGAACGCACCAGCATGTCGGTGATTTCCAGGGCTTGCTCGCCGGTGTCCGGCTGGGAAACCAGCAGGTCGTCGACGTTGACGCCCAGTTTGCCGGCGTACTCAGGGTCGAGGGCGTGTTCGGCGTCGACGAATGCGCAGGTCGCGCCGGCTTTTTGAGCCTGGGCGATCACCGACAGTGTCAGGGTGGTTTTACCGGAGGATTCAGGACCGTAGATCTCAACGATACGGCCTTTTGGCAGACCGCCAATGCCGAGCGCGATGTCCAGCCCCAGAGAGCCAGTGGAAATAGCCGGGATCGCCTGACGGTCCTGATCGCCCATACGCATTACGGCACCCTTGCCGAATTGACGTTCGATCTGACCCAGGGCCGCAGCCAAGGCTTTCTTCTTGTTGTCGTCCATTAAAGTCCTCACGTAATCAATAAGGCCTGACGGCCAACACCTGTATAAGTAGCCAGTATTATTCCACAGCGTTTCAGGATCGCCTACCCCTGATTTGAGATTTCTCCAGCCGCATGGCGCAGCAGCCCCTCTAGCGCGGCCTTCACCGTTTGTCGGCGGACCTCGTCACGGTTACCGGCAAAGTACTGCACCTCGCTGAACACCTGCTCACCGACGCCCCAGGCCAGCCACACCGTGCCCACGGGCTTGCTCGGCGAACCGCCATCCGGCCCGGCTACACCGCTGACCGCCACGGCAAAACGCGCCCGGCTTTTTTCCTGCGCGCCGCGGACCATGGCCTCGACCACCTCGCGACTGACCGCCCCGACGGTTGGAAACAACTCGGCCGGGACATCCAGTTGCTGGGTTTTCTGGCGGTTGGAGTAGGTGACATAACCGGCCTCGAACCACGCCGAACTCCCCGGAATACGGGTGATCGCCTCGGCAATCCCGCCACCGGTACAGGATTCGGCGGTGGTGACGTGGGCATTGAGAACCTGCAAGCGTCTGCCAAGTTCAGCGGCCAGCTGAGTGATATCTTTCACGGCTCTCTCCTGATCGAGCGGAATGAGGCCTACCGTACACGAGCCGATCACGCTTGCAAGGTTCAGGATCGATCAAAATGTTAGCGAGCGAGGGCTCTGACATAGGCCTGGCATGCCTGCAGGGCAATCAGTCCGCGGTCGCCTGCGTCGGTGATGGCGATAATTCGCTGAGCATGCGCCGGGTCAAGTCGGGCTCGCGGGGCGTCATGATCCACGCTGCCGGTGCCGGAGGCGGTTGGCACTGCACGGGTTGAGGCAGCGTCATTGGTATCGAGGAGGACTGACAGGCGCACATCAGCAGTGGCAAGACGATCGCGCAGGCGACCTTGATCACGTTCGGCATCGCTAAGTGCTCGATAATGGGTTTGCTCACTGGCCGACAGCCGTTGTTCCAGGGCCAGACGTTTGTTCTGTTCAGCCTGTTGCTCGGTGGCCGCCGTTAGTGTCAGTTGATTAAGGGTCTCGGCGTGCAGCCAGGCCTGCTCCGCCAGTTGCCGGCCGTAGCGCCAATTCTGAGACTGCCAGGCCAGCGCCGCCGAACAACCGGCCAGCACCAGCAGACCGATCAGTCGCCAGCCGATCAGACCGAAGGCTGGCATAACACCGCCCTCGCCCGCGCCCAGATTTCCAGACGATCCTGCAAGCCGTTCAACCCACCATTGATACGGCGGGTGATGCTGTTGAACTGATCGCGGTCGGCCAATTCATTCAAACCGTTCCGCTCCCAGAACCATGCTGCTGATTCAGCGGCCCATTGGGGTTGTTCCAGCAGTTCAGGCAGAGACAGCAGACGTTCATCGCCGAACAGGCCAAGGCTGCATTGCCGGTAGTTGCTGCGGCCGGTGATCTGGATCAGGCCGCGGCCACGGTATTTTTGACCGTCGCCGTCGGGTTCAGGGGTGTTGCCCAAGCGGGCGGCCAGAGTGCCGGTGTCGTATTTGCTCAGGTATTGAATGCTGCCCAGTTCACGTACGTACTGTAATTGACCCGATTCGTGACCGACTTGCGCGAGGAAGGCGGCGATGCGTTTTGGGGTGTTGATGTTGCGGCGGGTCATGGCGGTGTTGAGGGCGGAAATGAAAACGCCCGCTTGGTGGCGGGCGTTAGGCATAACGATCTGTAGTTGTTGCTGCGTAACGGTCATAGAACCCCAATCAGATAATCCGTTTAAGAAAACCGAAAACACTTTGCTCTGTTCCCTTGCTTCCCTGCAGCGATTCCATCGGCAAAAGCTCACCTCCCGATGAAACCCAGTCCAGATAATCAAGCCAGTCTCGATTATCCGGATCTTGAGGAATAAAGGCTGAGTCAGAAAGACGAAGTACGCCGTTGGCGGTTAGTTGATAGCTCATCGTGTTCGATTCCTATAGTTCAGCGTCAGCTGTCCATTCAAGCTGTAACGTTTGACCCGGCACGCTTCCGACGGCGGTAACTGTTGCAAACGACATGCTTCGATTCGTCAGGCTTTGAAGGGTCGTCCCTGTGCAGACCCTGCCCAGCGTCAGGTTCCAGACCTGACTGCTGTTTTCTCCAGGACAAAACGCCAACACAGTTGGCTGAGCCCTTTTCTGTACCAGGAAGCCAATCGTCATTCCATATTGACCGGTATTCCCTGCCGGGATCTGAGTAAAGGTCGACAAGCACGTATTTGAACCATTACCTGCTTGCACCGGGAGCCAGGTATTAAAAGACTTTTCGTAATACCGCTGACAATTGATCAGCTCTTGGGCCGCCGTGCGATATTCAAACGGCGTCGCAATTGGCCCCTCTTCGAGCTGGACCTGCGCCAGATCAACCGTTTGCAATGCGTTCAGCGGCAAGTCGAAGGCCAGGCGCAAATAGTCACCGTTGGTGTTACCCAACATTTTTCCGGCGAGCGAGGGGACCTGGAAGGTCGTGGTATACAGAGCCCATGAAGTTGTCAGCAGAAAATCACCGACGTTTTTTTCAACAGATTCCGAACCGCTCGGTCCGAAGTACTGGGCAATGCTTACCTTCAATGGACGTGCCGCATCGGATTTCGCCCAGAAGGACACTGTGGCGGTTTTTCCGGCCAGGGTTCTGACCGATTCGATGTTCTGGGAAATCTTGTGAATAGTAGCGCCGGCGCCGGCAGTCACTTGTTGCCACCGAAGAAAGTATCGTGGTTCATCCGGCACTTCGGTTTGCCCCAATACAAAACCCTGTCGGGAAATATTGACCCCGGCATTTCCGTTCCAGTCGCAACGGAAACGATCAGCCACGTACCCTCCCGTGTTAGGCGCAAGGTTCGCAGCACCGCGCTGCCAAATATCAAAACCACCGTTAATCAGCAGGTTTCTACGATAGACCTGAACCGGAAAATGTTGCAGGGGGTCAGGTTTCGAGAGTTGCCTGATCGCCATTGCCAGTTGATTGTTCTGATCTTCTGTCGGAGTTAAACCCGCTTCATTAATCGCGCTCAAAATCTCTTGTGTAACAGCATTCCCCCAACTTGCAGGAATTAGCGAACCCGGGGTCCCGGCGATCGGATCTTCGTCCACAAACTGTCCGTTAACCATCCCGGCGCTGGGTACGCTCTTTGGATAATCCATTTGTTTTGATTCCTGTATTACCTGACAAAGCCCAGCGCACGCATGTCAAAACGCTCAGAAATAACGCGTTGGCAGATGTATGACCGGTAGTGATATTCAGGTCGTGTCAAAGATATCCAGCCAGCCAAAGTGGCGTACCGGGTCGATGCTCGCTGAAAGGAAAGAATGACCCTTGCGGCCAATCCCGAAGTGCACGGCGATAGGCCTGCAATTCGGCGTATTGATCGGTACTCAATGTGGTGCCGCCGCCGTCCTCCAGCTCGTCCCTGTCGCGGGCGACCATACTGTCAGTGGCCGATAACTGGCTATCACGCCAAAGACGCTCGGCCTTCGCGGCTTCCTCCGGCGCAAGGGGTGGTGTATCCACAAGGACGGGATAGCCGTTATCGGCCCGCACCGAAATCATTTTCGGGGTTACAGCCAACTGTTGGAGTAACGAAATCCAATAAGCCTGAGGGATTTCTATGACATCGGAAGGGATATCCGACGCATTGATTCCTGGAACATAAACACCACAGGTACTTGCGCTAAACAAAACATTGAACGCGTTCATTCAATAGCCCTTTGCAAAATAATTCACGCTCCATCCCGCTTGCACTTGACCGGAAAAACTCCGGACTTTCAGGCGGCAGCCCTGTTTGGTCCCGGTGCCCCCAATCAGAATGACCATCGCCCCGTCGCCGCCCACGTGGGTGGCCACAAGCGAAGAAAAAGACGTCGGGAACGAGATAGGGAAAGTGATATAGACATCGCCATTGGCATCCGTGGTGCCAACGCCCCATTGTTCAATGTTGCCACTGGGATACTTTTGGTAACCGACGTTGCCGTAGACGCCGGAGAAGGACGAAGCGTACTTGTCGCTGACCGAGCCTCCATACAGGCGCCACTCGCTACCCAGTTTGATGAAGTGAGCGGAATCACCGAGGCCGAGCTTGACCGGCCCGAACGTGCCGTTACAGGTCTCGATGAGTTCGACGCCAGCCGGGTTGATGGTCAGCACGCCGTTTCCGGCGTTGATGACATGGATCGTGCTGGCATGGGCAAGTCCATTGATGGACGGCAACGTCGCCGTGATCGGCGTGGCGCTGGCAAAACTCGCCACCCCGCCCACGTTGGCCGCGGTCAGCGCAGCGCTCGCGGGAAAGACGTTGAAACCTGAAAACTGTAGACCGCTGCGGGTCACAAATTCAGTGGTGGCGACCGACTGATCGCTGTCGAACTGTGGCGCAGTCACAAACAGTTTGTTACTGCGCAACGCCGTCAACAGTTGATCGTTACTCGCCTCTGACGGTTTGATACCGGCAGCTTCGATAATCTTCAACAACTCCAGCGTGACACCGTTTCCCCAGCTGGCTGGGATCAAAGAACCCGGAGTCCCAGTGATCAGGTTTTCATCGACAAACTTGCCGTCCACCAGACCGGCGCTGGGAACGCTATTGGGATAATCCACGGTATATCCTTCCGTTGGTATTTTGCAGGCAGCCGCGTGCTGGCAACACAAGACTGCACTTGCAGTTATTAATAAGTTTCAGGGCTTATACGGCCAGGACGCTGACAGGTGAAGCTGGCCAGTCAATGATCAGCGGAAAGTCCGGTTGCTGTTCAATGTTCATCAACTTGAGCGTATAGCGTTTCCACTCTTGCAGAGTGGCCAGTTGAACATTGGTGGCCTCGCCCAGTTCATAGGCGTATTGCAGTGGTGCGACGCGAATAACCACCTCACGCAGACGATTGTCTCGCTCGGCACCGGCTTGAGCGGTTTTGCCTGTTCGTTCGGCAGCCAAGTCCAGCGCCCAGTCATCATTGAGCCAAACATAGTATTCGCCGGGGCGAGGTTTGACGGTCAGATAGTCAGGCAACGGGCCCAACTCGTACCAGAATTTAAGGTCACCCGTGTCTTTGCGATACACCGGGCGGTTGCGCAAATCGATCAGTTGCGAAACGGCACCGTTACGCCAAACCCATACATAACCGGTTTCGGCGGGTGGCAGAATTTCAGGCAACTCGATCGCATTGCCCGGCAATACAACGCCCATACCAGGAATGACCGGCAACTCGACGGGACCGGTCAACTCTTGAGAACTTTCATTTAAATAGTAATAAGCCATATGCCCCTCAAATCAGTTTCAATCGACCTGGATAAGCAATGTTTCTGGGGCGAGTCATCCCCCAGTAAGTACTGCCCAGATTCTCGGTCATGGTGGCCGATACGTAGTAACAGAGACCGGTAAAGGTTGTTGGGTCAGCCCCTACTGTCGCGATGTTGGCAATCCCCTGAACCGCTGGAGCGGCGCCGTTATCACCCGTGATGTTGGTACCCATCTGCCAGGTGCCGGCTGCGCGCGCAGTATCGACACCGCGTTGTTCATCGAGAACGCGGACAAACTCACCTCGAACTTCCGGGGCGCGGAACGTCTTGATCCCATCGCCACTGCTCCAACCTCCGGCGCGGTCGACTTCTGCACGCAACATTCCGGACTGAACGGCGTGATCCCAAAGCCAGGGCCATTCGGAGCGAAGAAACTCCCTGCCGTTCAACGCGCCATAACCGCCGGGACTGAACGCGGTTGTCGTCTCAAGAACAATCCTTCCCAATGACGTTGCATCGAAGCGCCCGACGGGCCACCAATTGCTCGCTCCATCGCTTCGTAAGTGCCACCAATCACCCGCCCCCATCAAAACCAGAAACGGGTATCCGTTTGGCGACAAATGAGTGTGGAACTTGATTCGATCATTACCCGAGGCCTGTACTACCAAGCGGTTAACACTGTTGTCAGTCCGTCGAACAACGACATCCCGAACACCTGACAACGAACTCGCTGCCGGCAGGGAAACAGTCGTCTCCGTCGCACTGGCGTTAATCAGTACCAGCCCCAACTCTTCTGGCATCAACACCTTTGATGTCGATACTTCAGTCACCCGCGAAGACATGGGACTGGCCAGATTCAGGAGCGTCTTCAAGGCTGCCAACAATTGGTCGTTAACACCCTCGGATGGCGTCATTCCGGCCGCTGTAACAACAGCCAGAAGCTCTTCGGTCACACTGTTTCCCCACACCGCCGGAATCAACGATCCCGGCGTCCCGGCGACGGGGTTTTCATCGACGAACCGGCCATTGACCAGTCCGACGCTGGGGACGCTTTTTGGATAATCCATACGTCTTTCGTTCCTCTGAAATAACAAATGAACCGTATCGATGCGGTTGTCGGTGCACCCTCATCCACGATTTTTTCTGGAAATAAAAAAGCCCACATTGAAGTGGGCTTAGGTCAAGCAGAACGAAGGGCTAGCGGCTAGTCGGCCTGACCGCTGGCGAGTTCTCGAATGGCCAGCAAGGCCTCATCGCCGACACTACGGGCCAGATCGATCTTGCCCTTGGCCGCGTGCGCGCGGATTTGCGTTTTGGCCTTGAGGCGCACTGTGCGCAGGGTCAGCAGGTTGTCGCTCAGCTGTGCGGCTTTGCTCAGGATCTGCTCGGCGGCCTGTTTGGCCGTCCGGCCTTTAACGACCCATGCGGAGACGGCCAGCGGCACGTCTTTTTTCGGGTAACCCGCATCCTGAAAAGCTTGGGCGTCGACGGCGGCCTGGGCGTATTCCATGGCTTTGAGAGGATCACCGGCCAGAGCAGTGCGCGCGCTGTCTGCGGCAGCATCGACTTTGGCGCACAGGCGTTCGGTTTCATGTTGTTCCAGCAGGGCGACTTTCGCGGCATCAACCACCCATTTTTCACCGTCCCAATCATGGGCTGCAGAAGGCTGCGCAGGACGTAGTCCGTCCTCGAACTGATGAAGCTCTTGAATAACATTCATCGAATCAACTCCCAAGAAAGACTGACATTGACTGCCGCCGAGAAGTTGACCGCGATTCCAGTGGCGTAATCAGACACGGGGTGGTTTTTGATCCCCATACTGAACAGCAATTCATCGCTGACGGCGCTGGTCGAACCGAGCATGTGTTCGGCCTGGTAGGACTGCCACAACGAGCGCAATTGCAAATGGTCGAAACTGGCGGTCAGGGTCGTGACCGTGGCGTCGTTGACAAAGTTATTGGTAAAGATCACGCACGGCATCGGGTTCGTCCAACCACCATCGTGATTGGAGCTTGTGGTCAGCGCCGGTGAGAGAAAGCAGTAGTTGCCGCCAACCCAACCCGTTGGCGCAAACGACACCCCAGTGATCTCGGTCGCCGAAGGCGTCGGGTTCCCCACCACCAGACGTGCCGCCCGGGCATGAGGATCCAGAGGCAGGTAAACCACACCGCTGCCGTTGACGGTTTGCGTCCACGCCAATCGGTTACGGTTGTAGATCGGCCTGACGACCGGAACGGACCCCGGTGCTCCCGTCATCACCCAGGCAATGCAGATGTCCAGCGGCGTGGATTGAAAACCGCCCCCCGCTCCGCCATTGACAGCGCCCTTCAGACCTTCGGGCGCGACGTCATAGATTGTTCCTCGTTGCATGTAGAACGTCAGCGCACCACCGATCACCTGCGCCCGCAGGAAGTAGCTGGAGGTCGCCAACAAATCACTGCTCCACGCTTGGGTGGTAAACGTCCGCGCCCTGCCCAACTGTCCCGCGACGACTTCCTGCCCAATGCTGACCAATACCCCCGCCGGAATCGACACCCGGCCGCCGCTGGTCGAAACTGCCGCCGGGGTTACCGCCAAACGCCCATCCGCCGTAGCCACCGTGGCCGACGGCAACGAGCCGATCGGCAATGCCGAATCCAGATTCCAGCCCTTGGCGGACACGCTCTGAATTGCTTGCAGCAACTGATCGTACTTCGTCTCATCCGGCATCAAATCCCCGGCCTTGATGACGTTCACAATCTCCTGCGTAACCCCATTCCCCCAATCCGCCGGAATCAACGACCCCGGCGTCCCGGTCAGCGGGTTCTCATCCACAAACTTCCCATTCACCAACCCGGCGCTGGGCACACTTTTCGGATAATCCATCTCTCTATTCCCTAGTCATAATTGATGTGCACCTTGGTGTGCGCCGGTGCGCTGCGGTGGATCAGGCATTCCAGTGCCGAGCCCGGGTTCACGCCAAATCGTTCGCCCCAATAACTCGCGCCAAAGCGTCGCCCCAGCAGCAATCGCCCACCGGTGTTGAGCGTCCACATGAACTGCGCTTCCCAAGTGCCCCAGTGCGCCGCACCGAAACGCGAGCGCCCCATGCGTGGCGCTTCCAGTTCGGTGATGGTGGCGTTCGGGTAGCCCTGGCTTTTGGCGATTTCGAGGTAGTAGCCGACGGCCTGGCTGCCGACCGCGAGCAGACGTCGGCGTACTGCAAGACGACGGTCGTCGAACAATGGCGTAGCGCCGAGGCACGGGTCGGGCAGGTTCATCACCCGCTCCCAGTCCGGCACCAGTTCGCTGACGCCGGCCGGGTCCATTTCGTTGAGCAGGTCGGCGGCGCGGGCGTCCAGGCGCGCCAATTCCTGAGCGACGCCTTCGAGCACTTCTTCAAGTTCCGGCACTCGCTCAGGGTCCCAGGCCGGGCCGCTGGGCAGCAGGCTGCGCAGTTGGGCGTGGTATTGCGCGGCGGTTCTTATGCCCTCCATACACAACCTCCGAAAGTCACCAGCTCATTGGGTGCAGCTTCCACATCAGCGACGGGCGAGATGAGCGTGTGGTCGTTTTCGCCGCTGGTGCTGCTGATCGCTTCACGGATGTGACTGATCAACAACTTCTGGCCGAGGTCGGCTTCGCGGTTGTGCAGGTCGCGCAGTTGCGCTTCGACGGCGGCGCGTATGGCGCTGGTGTCGGGGGTCAATGTCAGGCGATAGGTGACCGGAACCTGCACTGGCGGGCGCACATGTACTTCGGCGGTGACGGGGCGCAGTGGCTCGATGTAGGCCTGGACTTCGGCCAGTTGCTCTTCATTCGGCACCGGTTGCGGATCGTCGTCACGCATGATGTACAGGCCGACCGTCCCCGGCCCCAGAAAGCCGCCACGACACCAGGCGCGGGTTACACCCGGGCATTCAAGCGCCCAGGTTTCATAGTCCTGGGCCGAACCGCCATGGGGGATGATGCGGTAGGAGCGGATCACCCGCGCACGCATCGACTCCAGGCTTTCCCGCGCCACACCGCCGTTCAATCCCGGCGCCAGCACGGTAAAGCTATTGCCGACAATGCCGGCAATCGGCTGCACCGGAATCAGCGTCATGCCAGCCTCAGCATTGCCCAGGCTGCCGGCCTCGAGCGCGGCGATGGTGGTGCTGTTGAGGCCATTGCTGGTGGTGCGCGCGGCGGTCACTTTGTAGGTGCGACCGTCGCTCGATTGCAGCAGGGTGTCGACGTCCAGCACGGCACCAGCGCTGGCGGTAAAACTGACACTGCCGCTGGCCGCTTGTGCGGCTTTGCGCGGCTGGTTCAGACGCAGTGCGGCGATCCGTTCGAGGGTCGATTCATCGGCCTTGTCCGGGAGGATCTGCTCGGCGATCCAGTCCAGATAGCCGTACAGGCCATAGGCGGCGCCACCGAGGGTGCGGGCCAGCACTTGCGCATCGGACTGGCGCAGCGAATCGCTGGCCAGGTCGCTTTGGGTGCGCTTGATCAGCACCGGCAGCGAAGGGGTTTCAAACGGCATAGATCACCTGCCAACTGTTATCAGGGTTGATGTCCAGGCGTTCACCGTCGGCCAGGGTCAGGACCGTGCGCAGGTTCAGGCGCTGGGCGTCGAGGCGTTCGCTGGTGATGTCGATGGCGCTGCAATGGCCGTCATCGATCAGCCATTGCAGGGCTTCGCGGGCATAGAACTCGGCGTCCATCTGGGTTTGTCGGGTCAGCTTGACCCGGCGCAACAGCCACAGGCGCGAACCGATGCGGTCGTCGGCAACGGTAGGAAAAGTGTCGCCCCACCAGCCGAAACGTTCTTCGTCATCGAGGGCATCGTCATCGGCGGCGCGACGCCAGGTGAACAGGCTGATCAGCACTGAGCGGGTCAGTGCCGCATGCAGGTTTTGGCTGATGAACATCACTGCCCTCCTGCCGGTACGCCGGTCTGGCCGTTGCCTGCTTGAACGCCGACATGCACGTGTTTGATCTGGCTGATGCCGCCGGCAATCTGGTCGCCCTGGGAGACGATCTTGCCGGTCTGGTTGATGACCGGCGTGTCGATGTTCACCGCGCTGCTGGCGCGGATGTTCAGGGTGGCGGTTTCGATGTCGATGATCCGCCCGCGCTTGAAGTGAATTTTGTCGCCTTCATCGGTGTAGATCGCCACTTCACCAGCGGCCAGGGACTGCAGGCGATAGCGACGGTCGGCGACCACCAGCACGATGGCGTGAGAGCGATCACCGCCCAGAAAGGTGGCGATACCTTCGGCGCCGGCCAGCGGATTGCTGGTGAAACCGTAGGGTTCGAAGTGCTCCATATCGTCGTTCACTTCGCCGGCGGTGAGGCGCATTTGCAGCGATTGAAGCTTGGTGGCCGAGTTGGCGAGCACGACAGTGCCGCGCGCCAGGAGGCGTGTCAGTAGGCTCATTGGATTTTCCTTGAAGGCGACCGCCGCTCTTGTGGGAGCTGGCTTGCCTGCGAAAGCGGCGTATCAGTTACCTTGATGTTGAATGTGCCGCCGCCATCGCGGGCAAGCCCGCTCCCACAGGGTCGGGTGCCGGGCTCAGGCCTTTTTGGGAGGCTCGGGATTGGCGTCGAAGGTATGCGGCGGTGCGACTTGCAGGGTGGTGACCGAGCCCTGCGCCGACAGCGAGTAGGTCACCTTCGAGATCAACATGTCGTCATCGAACCCGAGTACCGGATCCTTGACCCTGACCAGCGTGTTGTGGCGCCACAAGTCGCCGTTCGACTGGCGCCAGCCTTGCACCTGGTAAGTGGTGGTCAACGCCTTGCCCACGCGGGTGGCGGCTTCCCAGTTGGCCCGTTGCAAGGCGAGATCGGGATTGATCTGCATGCCTTCGTTGATCACCGTGACCCGCCGACGTTTGTAGCTCAGGTCGGCGGACACCGATTCAACCTCGCTGACCGCTGCCCCGCTCTTCTTGTCGGTGCCCTTGTGCTGGCCGATCACCCGGTATTCGGAGAACACCTGGCTGTAATCCATTGGCGCGTTGGCCGACAGAATATTTTTGCCCAACTCCAGCGCATCGCTGGCCCGGCCACCACTGCCGGGCCGGGCCAGCACCAGCCGGCCCTGGGCATCATCGGTAGAAAACACCCGGAACAAGGTCAGCAAGCGGTCGATGGATTGAAATACCGTTTCCCCCGGCACGATGGTGTGACTGCTGAGCCGGGCAGTCTCGGGAATTTCGCTGACCACAAAGACCTTGTAGGTGATCGCCAACGCTTCGACGATGCTCAACAGCGATTGCTCATGCCATTGATTCGGTCGGTTGGTCGCGGCGCAATCCACCAGATCCTGGGTGCAGGAACTGCCTTCAATGTTGAGGCTGATCTGCCGCCCGTCATAACTGATCGGGGCCTTGAACACATACCCGGTCAGCACCAGATCCTGGCCGATGCGCACTTCACAGGCGTCACCGGGCTGGATCCGTTTGTCCACGGTCTGCCCCGGCCATTGCCAGGTGATGTTGAGTTTAAAGGTGCGGAACTGACGCTCCAGATCCGCAGTGATTTCCAAGCTTTTCCAGCCACCGTATTCCAGGCCGCCGACGGTCAGGGTGACCCGGTTATCCATGTCGTTCATGGTTCACTCCCCGGAGACTTTCACATCGTTCGGCGGCAGGAACAACGGATGGGCAACACCGTTGCGTTGAGTCACTTCCGTGACCCGCGTGGCATCGGCAAATTGCCGATAGGCCACGACGACGGCAGGCAAGCTCTCCTGAAAGGATTTACTGACCAGCCGCACGCCGGACGACGCCACCGCCTTGAGGTGCGCATTCAAGTTCTGCTTCAGGTCATTGATGGCCTGATAGTGCGCGGGACTGGCCTTGTTCAGTGCCAGTTGGATCGCTTCGTTCAACTCCTTTTGCAACAACTGCAAATCGTCGGTGACCGGCACTTCCTGACGGGTGACCGGCTGCAGCGTCTGATGATCCAGCGACGGCTGCGACGTCAGTTTCACCGGCGTCGACGCCACCGGCATCGAGGCGACCCATTGCGCCACCTTCACCAGCAGCGTGTCCTGCACCAGATCGGCCATGGCTTGCGCCGCGGCCGTGGTGTCCTTGCCGGTGGTGAGCTTCGGAGCATCGGCCTTGCGGATGGCTTCGATCTGCTGGGAAACGTTGGCAATCACGCCACGATAGCCCTCCTTTGCGAAGTCCTTGAGTTCCTGAATATCGCCGAGCAAGCCCTTGAATTCCGCCACCACTTCCTTGGGCAATTCCTTGACTGCTTTGACCAGCTCGCTGATCTGCCGGTACTCCTCGATCAACGGTTTGAGCTGTTCCTGGATCACTTCATAGACCCCGGTCAGGCTGTTGCGCAGATTGGCGATGCCGATCCGCGCGGCCTTGATCAGGGTCATGGCCTGTTCGAAGCGCGCCACCGACGAGCCCAGCAGCGTGTCCGCCGATGACAGCAGCACCTTTTGCGTGCTGACCGTGGCCGTCGGAAATTGCAGCGGTTGATCGGGGTAGAACTTCAGGGCGAAAGTCACCAGCCCGCCGTCCTGGCGGGTGTGGGTCATGTCGCATTCACCAACCTTGACTTGCATCCGCCCCAACCACGGATGGACCAGTTCACCACTGCCCTGCTCCAACGCCTTGAGCAACTTGTCGCGCTGCTCCAGGCAATCGGCGCCGACGATGAATGCCGTCAGGTCGTGGATCTTCGCCTGCTGGCCAAGGCCCTCGAAAAACGGCTGGTCACGTTGCGGATACTCGTGCAACTGGCCCTTGTGGCCGACCGGGGTTTTCGCCTGATCGACCCAAAAACCGACACCGCGAAAGGATGCCGGCAACAAACGGTCACGCCAGTTCATTGGAACCTCCCAGAGACAGCGAGCGATAGCCGATGCGCGAATTGAGCGACAGCCCCGGTTGATTGGTTTGCGGTTGATCGGTGCGCAGCCCGGCCGGCGCGTTTTCGAAGCGCACGGTCAGGCCGCCTTCGAGTTGCGTGCGGTTGTTGGCGGCACTTTGCTGGATCAGGGCGCTGGAGGTTTGTGGCAACGAACCCTGCAACGCATTGCTGGCCGCTTGTGCAGGGCCTGCACCGAAGAATGCTGGTGCCAGTTCACCCTTGCCTTCGGCATTGGTCTGACGCTGCGCTTGGGTCAGGGTTTCGACTTTGCCGGTGACGTTGGCGATCAACCCGGCGAAGCCACCGTCGAACAGTTCCTTGATCGGCGCGATCACGGTTTGCAGCTTCTGCCACAACTCGCCGAACCACTCGGTGATCGGCCCCCAGTGCTTGATGATCTGCTCCAGCGGTTTCCATTCGAACAGGTTGTGCAGGAAGTCCAGCATCGGCGCGGCCAGTGCCTGGACCACGCCCCACAGCGCCGAAAACACTTCGCTGACCGGCTGCCAGTACATCGCGATCTGCTCCAGTGGCGACCATTCGAACAGGCCCGTGAAGAAGCCTTTGACCTGTTGCACCGACGCTTGCAGCGCGGCCCAGATTGGTTCGAAGAAGGTGACGACACCGCCCCAGGCACTGGCGATCATCTCCATCGGAAAGAAATCGAACAACGTACTCAGGACGTCGCTGGTGATCTGCGCTGCCGCTTGCAGCCTGGTCCACATCGGTTCGAAGAAACCGACGACACCGCCCCAGGCACTGTTGATCATTTCCATTGGCGAGAAGTCGAACAGGCCCCTGAGGAACGTCATCACCGGTACGCTCAAGGCCTTGAGCAATTCCCAGATCGCCGAAAACAATCCGGTCAACGGCCCCCAGTTATCCAGGATCATGCCGTACGGCGTCCACGAGAACAGCGCCTTGAAGAAATCGATCACCGGCGCCGTGACCGCTTTGACTTTGTCCCAGATCGCCGAGAAAAATCCGGCGACTGGTTGCCACAGCCCCGCCAGTGCATCCAGCGGTCGCCAGTCGAGCACCGATCGCAACAACGCCATGGCATTGGCCGCCGCGTTTTTCACCGCCTCCCATAACCCTGTGAAGAAAGCGGAAATCGGCGTCCAGTTGGCCACGATCAAACCTGCCGCTACGGCAATGCCCATGGCGATCAGCATGATCGGATTGGTCTTGAGCACCATGCTCATCAGGTCGAATACCTGGGTCGCGCCGGTCACGGCGGTTTGCATGGCCGAGAACGCAATCGCTCCCGCCGCCAATCCTTCGACCAGTTTCGGGTTGTCGTTGAGCAGGCTGCCGACCTGGGTCAGCATCGGCTCAAGCGCAACCACCAGCGTGCCGACCGCCGGCAGCAGCGCGGCATCCACGGCGGCCGAAACCTTTTCCATGGAAGCACTGAACACATTGAGATTCTGAGCGGCGGCTTTCGGTGCGGCGGGGATGTCGACGGTTTTTGCCGTCTCGCTGACCTCGGCCAGCTTGCCCTGGAATGCCGCCGCCGATTGGATGCCCTCCACGAACGGCGTGATCACGCTGCCGCCCTTGAACAGACCGCTAACATCCAGTTTGCCGAGGCCGGTCTGCTCCAGGTTTTTCCTGAAGCCTTCGACTTTTGCCCGAAGGGCGCCGAGTTTGGGGGACAGTTCGTCGATGCCCGTGAGCAGCACCGACGTTTTCTCTTTCGTTTCTGTGTCTGCCATCACTGCACCTGCATCGCATTGATCCGTTGCGCGTGCTCCAGCGATTCGCGGAGCACATCCAGTGGCCTGGCCATCATCTGTTCGGGGTCAACCTTCCAGAACCAGGCCAGGTCATAGGCGACTGCGATCAGGTCGGTGATGGCGCCGACGCCGCACTCATGAAAAAACTCGCGACGGCCCAACTCAGCGCGTTGAGGTCAGCCAGATCCAGCTGGTTGACCGACGACGGCGGGATGCCGGCGCACACGGCGATGTATTTGGCCGCGACGTCCATGTCGAGGCTGACCTCTTCGCTCTTGTCGATCTTGTACGGCAGCGCCTTGATCGCCCGCACTTCCTGCACCGTCGGACGGCGCAGGTTGAGTTCGGTCAAGGGCTCGCCGTGGGCTTCGATCGCCACTTGAAGCTTCACGGCGTTGCTCATTGCCAGGTCCCCTTGATGCCTTCGAATTTGAGTTCGATGGTGGCGTCATCGCCTTTGGATACCGGTTCTTCCACCAGGTAAGCGCCGGCCAGGACGTAGACTTTGCCGTTGCTGAATTCGCAGGTGACGGTCATGTCAGTGCCTGCGATCAGTTGCTTGAGCGGGAAGTCCGCGGTGTGCAGCGCCGTCACTTTGAACGACGGCGCGATGTCGGTTTCCTTGTAGAAGCCCGGTACGACGGTTTCCCGTTTAACGGCCATCAAGGGCGCTTCGCAGCCGCCGTTGATAGTCAGTTGAGCGCCGTCCACTTTGACGTAGCAGGTGCCCGCAATCAGTTGACCCATGGTGTTTCTCCCTTCAAATAAAAAGCCCACGCGAGGTGGGCCGAATTCACACAGTCAAAGGCAGCGATCAGGCTGCGTCGTCGTACTGCAGACGGAACTGGTTGAGCAGCGCGAACACGCGCAGACCGTTGATGTAATCCGGCGGGAACAGCACGTTGACCCGGCTCGGGTCCTGAACATCGCGCTCGACGATCAAGTGTTCGGCGAACAGCTCGGCGTTTTCCACGTGGCCTTCCAGTTCGAGCTTGGCGTACTGGGCGATCAGCTCACCGCGAATGGTGCTCGGGGTCACGATCGGCTGGCCGGCGCCGAAACGGGTGCCGTCGGAGGCCAGTTTGTGGCGACCGTATTTACTGGTGATCACGCTTTGCAGACGACGCACGATGAACGCCGACTGGTGCATGGTTTCGCTGTCCAGGTAAGAGTTGTCTGCCTGGCCGTAGGCGTTCTTCTGATAGGTGGTGATCGAACGCTGGATGCGCACATAGCCGCCTTCGTAGTACGCGGTGGCGATGCCGTAGTTGAGCAGCGACTGACGCTCGGTCAGAGTGAAACGCTCGCTCGCCGGTGCCGGGTCGAGACCAGGCAGGCTGCCGCTTTGAGTCGGACGGCTGGCGTCGGCAGAGATGAATACCGAAGTGCGCGCAGCCAATGCGGCGGCCTGCACCCAGAACGGTTGCGGTACGCCAGGCTCCAGCGCCTGAATGGTCATGTGCTGATCGTTACGCGCCTGACCGGCCGCCACCAGAGTACCGATGGTGCCGCGCTTGGCGCTGTAGACGTGACCGAACAATTGCTTGGCCCAGGACCAACGACCGGTGCTGTCATCCATGACGGCTTGCCAGGTGTTGAGGGTCGACAGATCCGACCACGGCATGCAGATGAACTCGAACGGTTCATCGCCCAGCGCCGCCACGGCGGCCACTTGATCGGGCACACCGGCGCCGCCGGTCATGGCAGCGATGGCCGACGTCAGGCCTGCCGGGGTTTCTTCGCCATTGCTCTTGCCCAGGCGATTGAATTGCAGGCTGATGTCGTTGCCGCTGTCGCCCGTCCATTTGGCGCTCAGGGTGACCACACCTTCGACCGCTGCCGCGCTGACCGGCAGATCGGCAGAGGCATTGATTTTCAGCGCCAGGGCTGTGGCCGCTTGCGCCGCAGTGGCACCGTTGACGATGGCCGCCTGAACACGAACGCCGCCGACGTAGAGGTTGAGCACACCGCTCTGAGTCGCCGCACCGGTCAGGGTCAGCACACCTTTGGCAATGCTGCCTTCAGTGTTGTGCAGCGGCAGGCACCAGATCTCGCCGATCGGGTCGGTCTTGCGCCAGGTTTCATACATCGAGGCGAGCATCGAGCCCTGGCCGCCAATGCTTTTGGCCAGCGCCACGCTGGACACCAACACCAGTTTGCCGACATCGGCCGGTGCAATGTTGTCGTTGACCTGAGCGACGATCAGGCGGCGCATGGCCGACGACGCGCTATTGGCGGCCGAGTTGTCCATTTCGGCATAGAACAGCGGAACACGAATGTCCGCGGGGATGTTGCTGAATCCGATCGCCATTATTTGGCTCCCTGTGGTTTCGCCGCTTTCACGGCTTTGGTAGTGATATCGCCATCGGCCAGACGTCGACGCCACCAGGCGTTGTCCGGCACTTCACGGCCCTCGAGGGGCAACAGATCGCCCGCTTCCGGGTCCGGCACGACACGGCCCGGGGCCGGCAGCACGGTGATGCGTTTGCTCATGGGGTTACGTCTCCAGAGAAAGTCAGTTCCAGGCGCCCGTCGGGGCCTGGGCGTTGCAGATTGGGGTCCGCCGGATCGATCGCATCGACCCGCACGGTGATCCCGGTAAAGGACGACAAACCGTCCAGTTCACGCTCGTGCCAGCTCTCCGCCGGTTGACCCGGCAGATTGCGGCCGAGCTGGAATTCGGCGAAAAAGCGCAGGCGATACAGCACGCGACTGCTGTTGATCGAAACCAGTTCGCCGCCGTCGTACTCAATGGCTTCGTAGTCGCCGCCGGGCTTGAAACCCACCAGTGCGCGCCATAGCTCGGCACGCAAATCGTGCAATTGATTCAGCGCTGCCGCGGCGTCCGTGGTGTCCAGCACCAAGGTCACTTCGAAGCGGTCGCGGATTGGTTGCAGCATCAGGTTTTGCGCCAGGCTCTTGCTCGCCACATCGGCGAGGGGCACCACATAAGCGCAAGGTGTTTGCAGCGGGGTGTTGGCTTGTAACGTGGCGAGGTCGATGCCGGCCGCGATGCGATTGGCCAGGGTCGGGCATTGCTCACGCAACTGCGTGATCAGGGCTGTGATCTTCATAAATCTTCACCGGGCAATAAAAAAACCCGTCGCGGCGGGTTTGAGTGAACGGTACTGGCCGTGGGAAACCCGCGTCCTTGCGGGTCAGTGCGGTCTGCACTGTGGATGACGCTCCTTCAGGTTGGGGTCTCAATGATCCTGAGGCGTATCGCGCGGTGGCACTTCACAAACACCGATGCGCTTGGCGGCCCAGCGTTCATAAAGCCCGATGGCCACGTCCGCCCCGGCCATCGCCGTCAGGCAACCAAAAGCCCCTGCGGCCCATATCGACATGCCGGCGGCGTACAGCAGCATGATGGCCGAGACCCCGCAGATCATGCAGGCACCGGAGCGCAGCGCCAGGCGCCGCAGCAGCGACCAGCCACGGGCGCCCTCCTTGTCGGCGCGCCACATTTCGCCGGACACCCCGCCCACCAGGGCGAGAACGATGACCAGCCAGATCGGCATGTCCAGCAACGCTTGTTGCTCGTTTGTCATGTCACGCCTCCTGGGGGTGATTGATGAGTGATGTGTGTTGGTATCAAGCGATGTCTCTTGAGGTCGGCATTCCAAAAAGCCCGGTCGCCCAGGCTTTTCAGTAATGCGGTCCTTCGCCTTCCTTTAATCCTGTGTACAAAAAAGGAAGCTGATCTTTCGGCGCTACTGGCGCGGTACGGATCGATTCAAATTGTTTTTCCGACCGCGGTCCCTGCCCGCCGGATAACTGCTTCTGGTGCTTTACGCTGCACACCCGGGTCAGTTGCCAACCCTCTGAACCGTTGAGGCCGGTTCATCGCTGCCTTTGTGGTGGAACTAAAGAGCTTCGTTTCGAGCCGCCTTGTTGGGCGGCTTGAGACAAAGAATATGCATGGATGCATATACAGTCAATGCACAAATGCATTTATTTATGCATTAGAAATGCACAGACGCATGAAAGCCCCGCCAGCAAAGGCGTTGGCGGTTTTCGATAGGCGAAAAAAAACCCGCCGGGCAGCGGGTTTTATGTGACAGCGGTGAAATTAACGGGCGTACATGCCCCACCAGAAGACGTGACCGAGGATGACGATCTGCTCTTCCTGGATTTCCTGGAAGCTGTAGTCCTCGTCCGGATGCTCATCGCGGTTGAAGCTGCGCAGGCGAATCCCTGTCGGCAGGCGATAAAGCTGTTTCACCCGCAACTGGCCATTGTGGTTGATGGCGTACAGGTCGCCGTCGACGATGTCGCCAATCCCGCATTTACCGGCATTCACCCCGACCGTGGCGCCATCGCGCAACACCGGCAACATGCTGTTGCCGCGCACGGTCACGCATTTGGCCTGGTCGAACTGCACACCGTTGTGGCGCAAGCTGCGCTTGCCGAAGCGCAGGCTAGAGCGCTCGCTCTCTTCGATGACGAATCTTCCTGATCCAGCAGCCAATTCAACCTCGCGAAGAAAGGGGACCGACACCTCGTCGTCATCGACGGGCGTATCGTCGTCCCACAGGCTTATGTCCTTGAGTTCCGAATGCGACTCATCGCGCCCGGCGCTGGCGGCGTGCGCGACATCCGCACGGCCACGCAACTGGTCGGTGCTCACGGCGAAGTATTCGGCAATCTTCGAAATATGTTTATCCGAAGGGTCGACGATCTTCCCGCTGAGGATCCGCGAGAGAGTGGATTGAGGCACGCCGGTGCGACGGTGAAGCTCCGTGGGGGAGATCCCGTGCTGATCGAGCAGTGCTCTTAAGACGGTAGAAACATTGCGTTTTTGCATAACGTGCATAGTGCTTGATCTTTTTTCGGAAGACAAATGCTGATTTGCATAGATCGTGCATAGACAGCAGAAATGTGCCTTGGAGCTTTCATGCCTGCGTAGGTCGGACCGCCCATGTTAACCTTGCGCCCATCGCGGAAAAGCCGGGCCGACGCCCTCCTTTTGCCCCACACCTTTCAACGAATTTGCCTATATCCGATGAATAAAGCCCTCTCCGATCTGTCCTCCCACACGCCGATGATGCAGCAGTACTGGCGCCTGAAGAACCAGCACCCTGATCAGCTGATGTTCTATCGCATGGGTGACTTCTACGAGATCTTCTATGAAGACGCAAAGAAGGCCGCCAAGTTGCTGGACATCACCCTGACGGCTCGTGGGCAATCGGCGGGGCAGGCGATTCCGATGTGTGGGATTCCTTACCATGCAGCGGAAGGTTACCTGGCGAAACTGGTAAAGCTCGGCGAGTCGGTGGTGATTTGTGAGCAGGTCGGCGACCCGGCCACCAGCAAAGGCCCGGTGGATCGTCAGGTAGTGCGGATCATCACCCCCGGTACTGTCAGCGATGAAGCGCTGCTGGATGAACGTCGGGATAACCTGATCGCGGCGGTGCTGGGCGACGAGCGTCTGTTCGGGCTGGCGGTGCTGGACATCACCAGCGGCAACTTCACCGTGCTGGAGATCAAAGGCTGGGAAAACCTGCTGGCGGAACTGGAGCGGGTCAACCCGGTAGAGCTGATGATCCCGGACGACTGGCCGAAAGACCTGCCGGCGGAAAAACGTCGTGGGGTTCGTCGCCGTGCGCCGTGGGATTTTGAACGTGACTCGGCACTGAAAAGTCTTTGCCAGCAGTTTTCCACCCAGGACCTGAAAGGATTCGGCTGCGAGAACCTGACCCTGGCGATCGGCGCCGCCGGTTGCCTGCTCAGCTACGCCAAGGAAACCCAGCGCACCGCCCTGCCGCATTTGCGCAGCCTGCGTCATGAACGCCTGGATGACACCGTGGTGCTGGACGGCGCGAGCCGTCGCAACCTGGAACTGGACACCAACCTGGCCGGCGGTCGCGACAACACCTTGCAATCGGTGGTCGACCGCTGCCAGACCGCCATGGGCAGCCGCTTGCTGACTCGCTGGCTGAACCGTCCGCTGCGGGATTTGACCGTATTGCTGGCACGTCAGAGCTCGATCACCTGCCTGCTCGACGGTTACCGTTTCGAAAAACTGCAACCGCAGCTCAAGGAAATCGGTGACATCGAGCGGATTCTGGCGCGGATCGGCCTGCGCAATGCCCGTCCTAGAGACTTGGCGCGTCTGCGCGATGCCCTCGGTGCACTGCCTGAGTTGCAAGTGGCGATGGCCGAGCTTGAAGCCCCGCACATCATTCAACTGGCGGCGACCACCAGCACCTATCCGGAACTGGCGGCATTGCTGGACAAAGCCATTATCGATAACCCGCCCGCCGTTATCCGTGACGGCGGTGTGTTGAAAACCGGTTACGACAGCGAACTCGACGAATTGCAATCGCTCAGCGAAAACGCCGGGCAGTTCCTGATCGATCTCGAAGCGCGTGAAAAGGCCCGCACCGGCCTGTCGCACCTTAAGGTCGGCTACAACCGGATTCACGGATACTTCATCGAGTTGCCGAGCAAGCAGGCCGAATCGGCGCCTGCGGACTATATTCGCCGGCAGACCCTCAAAGGTGCCGAGCGCTTCATCACGCCGGAACTGAAGGCCTTCGAAGACAAGGCGCTGTCCGCCAAGAGCCGCGCCCTGGCTCGCGAAAAGATGCTCTACGAAGCACTGCTCGAAGACCTGATTGCTCAGTTGCCGCCTTTGCAAGACACGGCCGCAGCCTTGGCCGAGCTGGATGTGCTGAGCAACCTCGCCGAGCGCGCACTGAATCTGGACCTGAACTGCCCACGCTTCGTCAGCGAGCCGTGCATGCGCATCACCCAGGGTCGGCACCCGGTGGTCGAGCAAGTACTCACTACGCCATTCGTGGCCAATGACCTGAGCCTTGACGACAATACCCGCATGCTGGTGATCACCGGTCCGAACATGGGCGGTAAATCCACCTACATGCGTCAGACCGCATTGATCGTGCTACTGGCGCATATCGGCAGTTTCGTGCCGGCGGCCAGTTGCGAATTGTCCTTGGTCGACCGAATCTTCACGCGAATCGGTTCCAGCGATGACTTGGCGGGCGGTCGTTCGACCTTCATGGTTGAAATGAGCGAAACCGCGAACATTCTGCACAACGCCACCGAACGCAGCCTGGTGCTGATGGACGAAGTCGGGCGCGGCACCAGCACTTTCGACGGTCTGTCCCTGGCCTGGGCCGCGGCCGAGCGTCTGGCGCAGTTGCGGGCCTACACCCTGTTCGCCACCCACTATTTCGAGCTGACGGTGCTGCCGGAAGCCCAGCCGCTGGTGGCCAACGTGCACCTCAATGCCACCGAACACAACGAACGCATCGTGTTCCTGCACCACGTGTTGCCTGGGCCTGCCAGCCAGAGCTATGGCCTGGCGGTTGCGCAGTTGGCCGGTGTGCCGAGCGAAGTGATCGTGCGTGCTCGCGAACATCTGAGCCGACTGGAATCCACAGCGCTGCCTCATGAAGTTCCGAAGCCTGCCAAAGGAAAACCGGTCACGCCCCAGCAGAGCGACATGTTCGCCAGCCTGCCACATCCGGTGCTGGATGAACTGGCCAAACTTGATCTGGACGACATGTCACCGCGTCGTGCGCTCGAAATGCTCTATACACTAAAGACACGGATCTAACGCACTTGCCTGCAAGCTGTTAGAATCTCGCGCGGTTTGGGATGCTGCAGGCCAATAGCCTGACCTGCAGACTATCGCTCCCAAACCTGGCGACCCCAACGTGAAGGGGCTCCGCTGCCGCCGCCTGAGGAGAAAATTAGAAATGACCTTCGTCGTCACCGACAACTGCATCAAGTGCAAGTACACCGACTGCGTAGAAGTCTGTCCGGTGGACTGCTTTTACGAAGGCCCGAACTTCCTGGTGATTCACCCGGATGAGTGCATCGACTGCGCACTGTGCGAACCAGAATGCCCTGCCGTGGCCATCTTCTCTGAAGATGAAGTTCCGGAAGATATGCAGCAATTCATTCAGCTGAACGTTGAGCTGGCGGAAATCTGGCCCAACATCACCGAGAAGAAAGAATCGTTGCCCGATGCCGAAGAGTGGGATGGCGTCAAAGGCAAGATCAAAGACCTCGAACGCTGATTACCCCGTGTTCTCGAAAAGGCCCCTTGTGGGCCTTTTTGCTTTTCTGCAGGCAAAAAAAAGGGGCGGTATGACCCGCCCACATTTTTTCCCTATTCCTTGTGTTCCTTTTCATCGTCCTGATGAATCGCTTCCTGCGATGTCCGTTCCCCTCTTCCTTGAAGGGCGTGTCTATCCGTCGACACAGTTCAGATACTAGAGAATTCCCCATTAAGAGCAATCGGCCTCTGTCGCTGAAATCGCCTGTCACACGCTGTTAATCTAAAAAAATAATCATATAAATCAATAATATAAACGAATACCGCAAGTTAAATGGACAACTGCCAGGGTGTAAAAATAACGAACACTTACGAAAGAGTAAGCAAAGACTTACAACACGAGACTACAAACCTGAGGTGGTGCAAAAAAACAACGCACCTCTTATATTCCCGGCAACAAAAAGCCCCAAACCAGTTGGGGCTTTTTGTACCGGCTGAACGAGTTGCTTATTGGAACAGCGACTCACTCGACAGGCCGTTTTTCTCGAGAATTTCCCGAAGACGCTTGAGGCCTTCAACCTGGATTTGCCTGACCCGCTCCCGGGTCAAGCCGATTTCCAGGCCTACGTCTTCAAGTGTGCTGCTCTCGTGACCTCGCAAGCCGAAGCGGCGAATGACCACCTCGCGTTGCTTGTCGGTCAGCTCCGAGAGCCACTGATCGATGCTCTGTGACAGATCGTCGTCCTGCAACAGTTCGCATGGATCGGTCGGGCGGTCATCGGTAAGGGTGTCCAGCAGGGTTTTATCCGAATCCGGACCCAGCGAGACGTCGACCGAAGAAACCCGCTCGTTCAGGCCTAGCATGCGCTTGACCTCGCCTACCGGTTTCTCCAGCAGGTTGGCGATTTCTTCGGGTGAGGGTTCATGATCGAGCTTTTGAGTCAGCTCCCGTGCAGCCCGCAAGTACACATTGAGCTCTTTGACCACATGGATCGGCAACCGGATAGTCCGGGTCTGATTCATGATCGCGCGCTCGATGGTCTGACGAATCCACCAGGTGGCGTAGGTCGAAAAGCGGAAACCGCGTTCGGGATCGAACTTTTCTACTGCCCGGATCAGGCCGAGGTTGCCCTCTTCGATCAGGTCCAGCAGCGACAGCCCACGATTGACGTAACGACGGGCGATTTTCACCACCAGTCGCAGGTTGCTTTCAATCATGCGCTTGCGCCCGGCCGGATCGCCACTTTGCGACAAGCGCGCAAAATGAACTTCTTCCTCCGGGGAGAGCAATGGGGAAAAGCCGATTTCGTTGAGGTACAGCTGAGTGGCATCGAGTGCCCGTGTGTAGTCGATGTACTTGTGTTGCTTAAGCGAAGCGGAGTGTTTGGATTTGGCGCGAACGGAAGGTGGTGCATCCCCTTCATCATTCGACATCGAGTCCGTGGCGATGCCGGTCTCCATCAGGAGAACCTCATCGTCGATGTCAAACTCCGGCACTTCTTTACTGAGAGCCATTGTTATAGTCCTTTGGTGAGTTCGACCTCAAGCTCAAGCGGCGCCTTGATCCCTGGCAACGCTGGAGCCTGTTCCCTCTACGTGACGGAACAGGCTGGCTAACAAATCAACGACGTGGCAGGAATTGCAGCGGATCTACAGGTTTACCTTGTCGGCGAATCTCAAAATGCAGTTTCACCCGGTCTGTACCCGTTGACCCCATTTCGGCAATTGTCTGTCCGACTTTGACCTGCTGCCCCTCCCGAACCAACAGCCTGCGGTTATGTCCGTAGGCACTGACGTAGGTATCGCTGTGTTTGATGATGACTAATTCGCCGTAGCCCCTTAAGCCACTCCCGGCGTATACCACCGTCCCATCAGACGCAGCTAAAACAGGCTGTCCCAAATCTCCGGCGATATCAATTCCTTTATTCAAACTACCGTTTGAAGAGAATTTACCAATCAGAATGCCATTAGAAGGCCACCCCCAGCCTGTCGGGGCCGGACCGGCAGGAGGCAGTGGAGCGGGTGCCGGCTTGTTGGCGACGGACGGTGCAAGCACTGTTGTAGTGGTTGTAGCGCCATTTGCCTGGCGCCGAATTACGGTGGTTTTACTCGACGACGAAGGCGAGGAACTGGACGAACTCACTACCGCCGTCGGCGTTGAACCGCTGCGACCGTCGAAGCGAATTGTCTGACCCGGATGGATCGTGTAAGGCGTAGGAATGTTGTTCCGTGCTGCGAGGGCTTTGTAGTCCCAACCGTAGCGAAAAGCGATGGAGAACAAAGTGTCCTTGGGTCGGACAACATATTGGCCGGTGGTCACGGCCGGACGCTGGGCGACCGCCTTGTTGCGATCGACGACGCTCGCACTACCTGATTTGGTGCTGGAACATCCGACCAGCAAGGTACTCAAGACAAGGCCAGTCACCAGACGCTGAAAGCTCGTTATACCCATTCGCTGCGCAATGACTGTGAGACTCACCCGCCGCTCCCTTTGTGGTGGCTGAAAATATGGATTGCCGTGCTCCGGCACGAAATGTCGCAAGTATAACGGGCCGAACAGGCTTTAACTTTAATGAAGCGGATTCGCTTCGCGCACACGTTTGCTGTCTGAAGATGAATTGCGTTTAACCAATCGATGCCGCTGTAAGACCCGGGCATTCGAAGAGAATTCAGCGCGCTGAAACAAATGCTCAGGCCAACGGCCCATTGAGCAATGGGACAAAGCGCACCGCCCCCAGAACACGTCTGGAAAAGCCCTGTTCCTCACGGATGATCAACATCAATTGTTGAACTTCACCGGAGCCGACCGGAATCACCAGTCGCCCACCCGGTGCCAACTGATCGAGCAGTGCCTGAGGCACATCGGTGGCCACGGCGGTGACGATGATGCCGTTGTAAGGCGCCAATGCCGGCCAGCCTTCCCAACCATCGCCCCAGCGAAACACCACGTTGCGCAGGTTCAGCTCCACCAGGCGCTCCTTGGCCCGGTCCTGCAGAACCTTGATGCGCTCCACGGAAAAAACCCGCTCGACCAATTGCGACAGCACGGCCGTCTGGTAACCCGAACCGGTGCCGATTTCCATTACCTTGTCCAACGGACCAGCCTCCAGCAGCAGCTCGCTCATGCGCGCCACCATATAAGGCTGGGAGATGGTCTGGTTATGCCCGATCGGCAGCGCCGTATCTTCATAGGCTCGATGAGACAACGCCTCATCGACGAACAGGTGACGCGGGGTGCGGCGGATGACTTCCAGCACCTTGGCGTTGGAGATTCCTTCTTCATAGAGGCGCTGAATCAGACGCTCACGGGTCCGTTGCGAGGTCATCCCGATACCGCGATGCAGAATATGATCTTGTTCACGAGCCATTAACGCAGACCCTCCAGCCAGCCATCGAGACTTCTGAAGGCATCATTAAAGGTGCGATCCAGTTGCAGTGGCGTGATTGAAACATAGCCTTGCATCACCGCATGGAAATCGGTACCCGGGCCGCCATCTTCAGCGTCCCCCGCCGCGGCGATCCAGTAACCGGATTTACCCCGCGGGTCGACCACTTTCATCGGTGCCGCGGCGCGGGCGCGATGGCCGAGGCGGGTCAGCTGGATACCGCGGATGTGCTCCAGCGGCAAGTTGGGAATGTTCACGTTCAGTACCGTGCGCGGTGGCAGATCAAGGTCCGCGTGAGCCTCTACCAGTTTGCGCGCAAAATAAGCGGCTGTGGGAAGGTTCTCTACTTGCCGTGAGACGAACGAAAAGGCAAACGAAGGACGCCCAAGGAAGCGCCCTTCGAGGGCCGCCGCCACAGTGCCGGAATACAGCACGTCATCCCCCAGGTTGGCCCCCAGGTTGATGCCGGAAACCACCATGTCCGGCTCAAACTCCAGCAAGCCGTTAAGGCCCAGGTGCACGCAGTCGGTGGGTGTACCGTTAAGGCTGATAAAGCCGTTGGCCAGGGTGTGCGGGTGCAACGGACGGTCGAGCGTCAGCGAGCTGCTGGCGCCGCTTTTGTCCTGGTCCGGGGCGATAACCACGCATTCGGTGTAATCCGCCAGCGCAGCATAAAGCGCGGCGAGACCGGGTGCGGTTACCCCATCGTCGTTAGAAATCAGAATACGCATGGGCTGTCCGTCTGCCCCACCGGCACCAGATCGACGAGTTCACGCACCAATACGGTGGCGAAGCATCCGGCCGGCAGGACGAATTCCAGTTGCAGAATGTCAGGCTCGGGATAATGCCACGTCAACCCGCCAATGGGCAGCCGCAGGATGCGACGTTCGTGGCTCATTCCGGCGTTAATCAACCAATCGCGCAGATCCGCTTCGCGCGCGGCGATTGCCTGCTCCAGTTCATGGACTGCGCCTGACGTCGGCGAGTCACCTTCGCCCCACTGCGGGCCGGTCGGGTGCAGGTCGAGAATAGCCAGACGAGGATCGCTGCATTCGGCTTCACCCGCCGGGAAGAAACTGCGGCTGTCGGTGAACGCCAGCAGATCACCCACCTGCGCGCGCTGCCAGGTGCCATCGGCGACGCGCGCCGCCAACACTTGATTGAACAGAAAACTACGGGCGGTGGAGAGCAGGCGCGAACGCACATTGCGCTGCTCCGGCAAGGCCTTGCGCGCGGCCCAGGCACGGGCGTCGACGACGTTGCCGCCATCAAAGCCGAATCGCTGGGCGCCGAAATAATTGGGAATACCTTGTTTGGCGATCAGTTGCAGACGCTCTTCGATCGCCGCCTTGTCACCGGTGAACTGGGTCAAGCGCAAGGTGAAGCCATTGGCCGAGTGGGCACCGCGTTGCAGTTTGCGTTTATGCCGACCGGTCTTGAGGATTTTCAGCGTGTCGTTTTCCGCCGCCGACAGATCAGGATCAGCCTTGCCCGGCAGTTGCACACTGAACCACTGGCGCGTCAGCGCCTGACGGTCCTTGAGGCCGGCATAGCTGACGGTGCGCAACGGCACACCCGCTGCCTTGGCGATGCGCCGTGCCGCTTCTTCAGTATTCAGACCGCGCTTTTCCACCCAGATCCACAGGTGTTCGCCATCACCACTGAGAGGGATATCAAGGACTTCGTCGACCTGGAAATCTTCAGCCGTGGCTTTCAGTACCGCGCTGCCCAGGGCTTCACCATAGGCCCGGGGGCCGAGCAATTGCGCCTCGTTCATGCGCGCAGCAACAAGGCAACGGAGTGCACGGCAATACCTTCTTCGCGACCGACAAAGCCAAGCTTTTCGGTGGTGGTAGCTTTCACGTTCACTTGATCCAACTCAACTTGAAGATCCGCGGCAATCAGCGCGCGCATCGATTCGATATGGGGGGCCATTTTCGGGGCTTGGGCGACGATGGTGTTATCGACGTTGCCGATTTTCCAGCCCTTGGCGTGGATCAGCGCGACAACGTGACGCAACAGCACACGGCTGTCGGCGCCCTTGAATTGCGGGTCGGTGTCCGGAAAATGCTTGCCGATATCACCCAGCGCGGCAGCGCCGAGCAACGCGTCGCTCAAGGCGTGCAGCAGGACGTCGCCGTCGGAATGGGCGAGCAGCCCGAAGCTGTGAGCAATCCGCACGCCGCCCAGAGTGATGAAATCGCCTTCAGCGAAACGGTGCACATCATAGCCGTGGCCAATACGCATAAAAAAACGCCCCGATTTTTGTCAGGGCGTGATTCTACCTGCTTTGTCGGACATTAGGGTCTGTTGACGTTTGGTGGCGAGCCGCGTTGCAGTGCCAAGTTGTGCGAGGCAAGGCGCGGGATACAGCCAATGGTTGTTCCCTTGGCAAATCCCGCAACGCAGCATCGCGCAACTTGGCGCGCAACGCGGCCGTCACCGAACGTCAACAGACCCTACGCGCTTAGCGCGCGCGCATGATGTTGCAGGTGGTCATCAATGAAGCTGGCGATGAAGAAATAACTGTGGTCGTAGCCCGGTTGCAGACGCAACGTCAACGGATGATCCGCCAGTTTGGCGGCCTGTTGCAAGGCTTCAGGCTTGAGCTGGGTGGCCAGGAAATCATCGCGATCCCCCTGATCGACCAGCAGCGGCAGCTTCTCGTCAGCCTCGGCGATCAATGCACAGGCATCCCATTCGCGCCACTTCGAACGGTCTTCTCCCAAGTAACGGGAAAAGGCTTTCTGGCCCCAAGGGCAATCCATTGGATTGTTGATCGGCGAGAACGCCGACACCGACAGATAACGCCCCGGATTGCGCAACGCGCAGACCAACGCACCGTGGCCGCCCATGGAGTGACCACTGATGCCACGCTTGTCCGATGTCGGGAAATGCGCTTCGACCAATGCCGGCAATTCCTGCACGACATAATCATGCATCCGATAGTGCCGGGACCAGGGTTCCTGAGTGGCATTCAGATAAAAACCGGCACCGAGACCGAAGTCCCAGGCGCCATCCGGGTCACCCGGCACATCTGGGCCGCGCGGGCTGGTATCCGGTGCGACGATGATCAGCCCCAGCTCGGCGGCCATGCGCATGGCGCCGGCCTTTTGCATGAAGTTCTCGTCGGTGCAGGTCAGGCCGGACAACCAGTACAGCACCGGCAGCTTACCGCCCTGCTCCGCTTGCGGCGGCAGGTACACGGCAAACACCATGTCGCAACCGAGCACGTCGGAGCGGTGCCGATAGCGCTTGTGCCAGCCCCCGAAGCTTTTCTGACAGGAGATATTTTCCAGGCTCATGACCGACCTCAGAAATGGATGACGGAACGGATGCTCTTGCCTTCATGCATCAGGTCAAACGCCTTGTTGATATCTTCGAGGCCCATCGTGTGGGTGATGAAGGTATCCAGCGGAATCTCGCCGGTCTGGGCCATTTCAACATAGCTCGGCAACTCGGTACGCCCACGCACACCACCGAACGCCGAACCGCGCCAGACGCGACCGGTCACCAGTTGGAACGGACGGGTTGAGATTTCCTGACCGGCACCGGCCACGCCGATGATCACCGACTCACCCCAACCTTTGTGGCAGCACTCAAGTGCAGCACGCATCAGCTGGACGTTGCCGATGCACTCGAAGGAAAAGTCGACGCCGCCATCGGTCATGTCGACGATCACTTCCTGAATAGGACGATCGAAGTCTTTCGGGTTTACACAATCGGTCGCGCCCAGTTGCTTGGCGATCTCGAACTTGGCCGGATTGATGTCGATGGCGATGATCCGCCCTGCCTTGGCTTTGACCGCGCCAATCACAGCCGACAGACCGATTCCGCCCAGACCGAAAATGGCGACGGTGTCACCCGGCTTGACCTTGGCGGTGTTGATTACCGCGCCGATGCCAGTGGTGACGCCACAACCCAGCAGGCATACTTTTTCCAAGGGTGCTTCTTTAGGAATTTTGGCGACGGAGATTTCCGGCAGCACGGTGTACTCGGAAAAAGTCGAGGTACCCATGTAGTGGAAAATCGTTTCGCCCTTGTAGGAAAAACGCGAAGTGCCATCCGGCATCAGGCCTTTACCCTGTGTCGCACGAATTGCCTGGCAGAGGTTGGTTTTGCCCGACAGACAGAATTTGCACTTGCCGCATTCCGGGGTGTACAGCGGGATCACATGGTCGCCAACCGCGACCGAAGTCACGCCCTCGCCGATCGCTTCGACCACCGCGCCACCTTCGTGACCCAGGATCGACGGGAAGATACCTTCCGGGTCCGCGCCCGAGAGGGTATAGGCATCAGTATGGCAAACACCGGAGGCGACGACGCGCAGCAGAACTTCCCCAGCCTTGGGCATGGCGACATCGACTTCAACGATCTCGAGGGGTTTCTTGGCCTCGAAGGCAACGGCGGCGCGCGACTTGATCATGCTGACTCTCCAGTGAATAAAAACAAGACAATGAGTGTAATACAGCGCCTTACGATGAATAATCAGGACAAAAGCAAAACATTATTGCCACACAGGGATAATCCTGATGTCCGAAAACCGCTGGGAAGGCATCGATGAGTTCGTCGCCGTCGCTGAGTGCAGCCAATTCACTGCCGCGGCCGAACGCCTTGGGGTGTCTTCTTCTCATATCAGTCGCCAAATCGTACGGCTGGAAGAGCGCCTGCAAACCCGTTTGCTCTATCGCAGCACCCGCCGAGTCACCTTGACCGAGGCAGGGCAAACCTTTTTGCAACATTGTCAGCGTTTGCAGGACGGTCGCGAAGAAGCCTTGCGCGCTGTCGGCGACCTGACCAGCGAACCCAAGGGCATGCTGCGCATGACCTGTGCCGTAGCCTACGGAGAACGCTTCATCGTGCCGCTGGTGACTCGCTTCATGGGGCTGTATCCACAACTGCGCGTCGACATCGAGCTGAGCAATCGCCCGCTCGATCTGGTGCATGAAGGGCTGGACCTGGCCATCCGCCTCGGCCGCTTGCAGGATTCCAGATTGGTCGCGACGCGCCTGGCACCACGGCGCATGTACCTGTGCGCCTCACCGTCCTACCTGGAACGGTATGGTCGCCCACACAGCTTGTCGGAATTGAGTCGCCATAACTGCCTCATCGGTAGCTCGGACATCTGGCAACTGGAGCAGAACGGGCGGGAATTTTCCCAGCGAGTACAGGGAAACTGGCGCTGCAACAGTGGGCAGGCAGTGCTGGATGCCGCACTACAAGGGGTTGGGTTGTGTCAGTTGCCGGATTACTACGTGCTGGAATACCTGAAAAACGGCGAATTGATTTCGCTGCTGGAAGCCCATCAGCCGCCGAACACCGCCGTGTGGGCGCTTTACCCACAGCAACGGCATCTGTCGCCGAAGGTGCGCAAGTTGGTGGACTACTTGAAGGAAGGGTTGGCTGAACGGCCGGAGTATCGTGGTTAGACCTGCCAATGCATTCAGCGATAAATTCGTTGACTGGACCACCGCTTTCGCGAGCAAGCCTGCTCCCACATTGGTTCTGTGTCATACCCCAAACACGTAACCGACGGAGATCAAATGTGGGAGCGGGCTTGCTCGCGAAAGGCGCGACTCGGGCTTAGCGACGGTTAGCCCATCGCTGGCGCAACCATTCAAGGTCTTCAGGGCGAGTGACTTTGATGTTATCGGATCGCCCTTCAATCAGGCGCGGCGCCAAACCCGCCCATTCCATGGCCGAAGCTTCATCGGTGATGACAACGTCGGCCACCAGACTATCGGCCAACGCCCGATGCAACGCGCCAAGGCGAAACATCTGCGGCGTATAGGCCTGCCAGATCACGCTGCGATCCACCGTTTCCAGCACGCGCCCATGCTTGTCGACCCGCTTGAGGGTATCGCGCGCAGGCACCGCCAATAGACCGCCAACCGGATCATCAGCCAGCTCACTGAGCAATTTATCGAGATCATCACGCGCCAGATTCGGTCGTGCAGCATCGTGCACCAACACCCAATCCTCATCGTCAGCGCCTTGGGCATGCAAATGCAGCAAGGCATTGAGTACCGACCCGGAGCGCTCGGCGCCACCTTCGACCCGCTGAATACGCGGATCGGCAGCACAGGCCAGGTTCGGCCAGTAAGGATCGTCGATTGCAAGACTGACCACCAACCCCTTCAGGGCAGGATGATCGAGGAAACAGCCGAGGCTGTGTTCGAGAATAGTGCGCCCGCCCAGTTGCAAGTATTGCTTGGGACGGTCCGCGGCCATACGGGCACCGACGCCCGCGGCAGGAATCACGGCCCAGAAGGCCGGTAACGAATTAATCATTGGGCCAACTGGTAAAGGGTTTCACCGTCCTTGACCATGCCCAACTCATGACGAGCCCGTTCTTCAACGGTCTCCATGCCCTTTTTCAATTCGCTGACTTCGGCGTCCATCACCCGATTGCGCTCCAGCAACGCCTCGTTCTCGGCGTGTTGATCCGCAATCTGCTGCTTCAGCTCGGCCACTTGCGCCAGACTGCCATTACCCACCCACAGGCGGTACTGCAGGCCGGCCAGCAGCAAGAGCAAGACGAGAAACAACCAATTGGGACTGCGCATCGAATATCAGGTATCCAGTGAAAAAAGACAGCCATGCCAAAACTTTGAAGCTTCTGATAGCACGAAGCCTGGAAGAACCAGGCTTGTGCTCTTAAGGCATCAGATTAGTGGCAAATCCATCGCTGCTGCGATTTTTCCGACACAATCCGGTGTCTTTTTATCGTTTACCACTCAGCCGCGAAACTCGCTACGACCGTTGTACTTGGCTTTGCCATTCAACTGCTCTTCGATACGCAGCAGTTGGTTGTACTTGGAAACACGGTCGGAACGGCACAGGGAGCCGGTCTTGATCTGGCCAGCCGCAGTGCCCACAGCCAGGTCGGCAATGGTCGAATCTTCGGTTTCGCCGGAGCGGTGCGAGATGACGGCGGTGTAACCAGCGGCCTTGGCCATCTGGATCGCTTCCAGGGTTTCGGTCAGGGTGCCGATCTGGTTGAACTTGATCAGGATCGAGTTGGCGATCTTTTTATCGATGCCTTCTTTCAGGATCTTGGTGTTGGTTACGAACAGGTCGTCGCCCACCAGCTGAGTCTTCTCGCCGATTTTGTCGGTGAGGATTTTCCAGCCCGCCCAGTCGGACTCGTCCAGACCGTCTTCGATGGAGATGATCGGGTAACGCTCGGTCAGACCTTTCAGGTAATCAGCGAAACCTTCAGCGGTGAACACCTGGCCTTCGCCGGACAGGTTGTACTTGCCGTCTTCGTAGAATTCGCTGGCTGCGCAGTCCAGAGCCAGGGTCACGTCGGTGCCCAGCTTGTAACCGGCGTTGGCCACGGCTTCGGAGATCACTTTCAAAGCGTCTTCGTTGGAGGCCAGGTTCGGCGCGAAACCACCTTCATCACCAACGGCAGTGCTCAGACCACGAGCCTTCAGTACAGCTTTAAGGTGATGGAAAATCTCGGTGCCCATGCGCAGACCTTCCGAGAAAGACTTGGCGCCTACTGGCTGAACCATGAATTCCTGGATGTCGACGTTGTTATCGGCGTGCTCGCCACCGTTGATGATGTTCATCATCGGAACCGGCATCGAGTAAACACCCGGGGTGCCGTTCAGGTTGGCGATGTGAGCGTACAGCGGCAGGTCCTGGTCCTGAGCAGCTGCCTTGGCCGCGGCCAGGGAAACGGCGAGGATCGCGTTGGCGCCCAGGGTCGCTTTGTTTTCGGTGCCGTCCAGCTTGATCATCGCGTGATCCAGCGCTTTCTGGTCGCTTGGGTCTGTACCCAGCAACAGGTCGCGGATCGGACCGTTGATGTTGGCGACGGCTTTCAGAACGCCTTTGCCCAAGTAACGGCTCTTGTCGCCATCACGCAGCTCGAGTGCTTCACGCGAGCCAGTGGAAGCACCGGATGGCGCGCAAGCGCTGCCGATGATGCCGTTATCGAGAAGCACATCTGCTTCCACAGTGGGATTGCCACGGGAGTCGAGAACTTCACGACCTTTGATGTCGACGATTTTTGCCATTGTTGTGAACACTCCAAAGTTGACGAAAACGACGCAGCTGAAGGAAATCTTTATCGTCGGCAAGTGACAGACAGGGGGCAGGCTTGCGGACGATAAGGCTCAAGCCCGAGGGCCTGAGCGTTAAACCGTGCAGTACTTTACCGGAGAATCGGGGTTTACGCGGTTTCTACTGTCGGAAAACTTTTAACCAATTCGTCCAGTGCCTTGAGCTGGGCCAGGAAGGGTTCCAGTTTGTCCAGGCGCAAGGCGCAAGGGCCGTCGCATTTGGCGTTGTCCGGGTCCGGGTGCGCTTCGAGGAACAGACCGGCCAGCGACTGGCTCATGCCTGCCTTGGCCAGGTCGGTGACCTGGGCACGACGACCGCCGGCTGAATCGGAGCGACCGCCAGGCATTTGCAGCGCGTGGGTCACGTCGAAGAACACCGGGTACTCGAACTGCTTCATGATGCCGAAGCCAAGCATGTCGACGACCAGGTTGTTGTAGCCGAAGCTCGAACCACGCTCGCAGAGGATCAACTGATCGTTACCGGCTTCTACGCATTTGTTCAGGATGTGTTTCATTTCCTGAGGCGCGAGGAACTGGGCTTTCTTGATGTTGATCACCGCGCCGGTCTTGGCCATCGCGACCACGAGGTCGGTCTGGCGCGACAGGAAGGCCGGCAACTGGATGATGTCGCAGACTTCAGCGACGACCGCGGCCTGATCAGGCTCGTGGACGTCGGTGATGACCGGCACACCAAAGGCTTGCTTGATGTCCTGGAAAATCCGCATGCCCTCTTCCAGGCCGGGGCCACGGTAAGAGGTCACAGAAGAACGGTTCGCCTTGTCGAAACTGGCCTTGAACACGTAAGGGATACCGAGTTTCTCGGTGACCTTTACGTACTCTTCGCAGACCTGCATCGCCATGTCGCGGCTTTCCAGCACGTTCATGCCACCGAACAGCACCATTGGCTTGTCGTTGGCAATTTCGATGTTGCCTACGCGGATGATCTTCTGTGCCATCTGGTTTACGCCTTCTTCTGGTGTTGGGCCAAAGCGGCTTTGACGAAGCCGCTGAACAACGGGTGACCGTCGCGCGGTGTCGAGGTGAACTCAGGGTGGAACTGGCAAGCGACGAACCATGGATGATCCGGTGCTTCGACCACTTCAACCAGCGCGCCATCACCGGAACGACCGGAGATTTTCAGACCGGCCTCGATGATTTGCGGCAGCAGGTTGTTGTTCACTTCGTAGCGATGACGGTGACGCTCGACGATCACGTCCTTGGCATAGCAATCGTGCACCAGGGAACCTGGCTCAAGCAGGCAATCCTGAGCGCCGAGGCGCATGGTGCCACCCAGATCGGAGGTTTCGGTACGGGTTTCGACTGCGCCAGTGGCATCTTCCCACTCGGTGATCAGACCCACCACCGGGTGACCGCTGGTGCGATCGAACTCGGTGGAGTTGGCGTCTTTCCAGCCCATGACGTTACGAGCGAACTCGATAACGGCCACTTGCATGCCCAGGCAGATACCCAGGTATGGAATCTTGTTTTCACGAGCGTATTGAACGGCAGTGATCTTGCCTTCAACGCCACGCAGACCAAAGCCACCTGGTACCAGAATCGCGTCGACGCCTTCCAGCAGCGCGGTGCCCTGGTTTTCGATGTCTTCGGAATCGATGTAGCGCAGGTTGACCTTGGTGCGGTTGCTGATGCCGGCGTGACTCATCGCTTCGATCAGCGACTTGTAGGCGTCCAGCAGTTCCATGTACTTGCCGACCATCGCGATGGTGACTTCGTGCTCCGGGTTCAGCTTGGCATCTACCACCGCTTCCCACTCGGACAGATCGGCGCTGTCGCATTGCAGGCCGAAACGCTCGACGACGAAATCATCCAGACCCTGGGAGTGCAGGATGCCCGGGATCTTGTAGATGGTGTCGGCGTCTTCCAGCGCGATCACCGCACGTTCTTCAACGTTGGTGAACTGCGCGATCTTGCGGCGCGAAGAGATGTCGATAGGGTGATCGGAACGGCATACCAGCACGTCTGGCTGCAGGCCAATGGAACGCAGTTCCTTGACCGAGTGCTGAGTCGGCTTGGTTTTGGTTTCGCCGGCAGTGGCGATGTACGGCACCAGCGTCAGGTGCATCAGCATCGCGCGCTTGGCGCCGACTTCGAAACGCAATTGACGGATCGCTTCGAGGAACGGTTGCGATTCGATGTCACCCACGGTGCCACCGATCTCGACCATGGCCACGTCGGCATCACCGGCGCCCTTGATGATCCGGCGCTTGATTTCGTCGGTGATGTGCGGGATCACCTGAATGGTTGCGCCCAGGTAATCACCACGGCGCTCTTTGCGCAGGACGTGTTCGTAGACACGGCCAGTGGTGAAGTTGTTGTTCTGGGTCATGGTCGTGCGGATGAACCGCTCGTAGTGGCCCAGGTCCAGGTCGGTCTCGGCGCCGTCGTGGGTGACGAACACTTCACCGTGCTGGAACGGGCTCATGGTGCCCGGGTCAACGTTGATGTACGGGTCCAGCTTCAGCATGGTGACCTTAAGTCCCCGCGCCTCCAGGATGGCCGCCAATGAAGCCGAGGCAATGCCTTTCCCCAATGAAGAAACAACACCGCCCGTGACGAATATGTAGCGCGTCATGAAAAACCCTAGAAGTCTGCGTTAAAGCGGTCCGAGCCGCCGGGGAAAGCGAAGGAAGGCCGAAGCCCCCGATCACCTGCATTAATCACAGTGCACCTTTCAAAAAAACCGCCGCGTTGGGACAGACCGGTAGATGAAACACCGGTAGGTTGCTCGCTACACATTTTTTGGAATCGCCCAGCAAAGACTGCTTGGTAATCGGCAACTCCTGCGATTCAGGCGAATCCACAGAAGTTGTATCAAGAAGGGAGCGTAGTCTACCGGAAAGCCCCTTTCAGCTCAAACCTTGATCTTCGATCTGCGGCTGCCAATGCAAATTCCAGCCACTTTGCTCACCGCCATTTAGCCCCCGCAGGTTCGCCACCGCCAGCAATTGCTGGCCTCTGTAGACCAGCGGCAATCTGCCACGGGCGAAGCCCGGCACACCGCTTTCGTTGAGCAAACGCTTCAGGTCACGGTGGCCGCGATCGGGCAGGTTCATCACCTCGCCTCCCTCACGATAGCGGATCTGCAGCGGGCCAACGGGGATCTGACCGGTGAACGTGAGTACACCGTTATCCGGCAACGCCAGTGATACCGAGGGATCAGCCCAAGACACCGGGGATGGCGGAGTGCGCAGCCAGCCACCCGACAACCACCAGACACGCCTACCCGCGCGATGCAATTCACCCGCCGCCAGCCGCCAGACCGGACGCGCATCGCCGGTCGCATCACGCAAATTCTCCCAACCCGACCAATGGTCACTGTCCGGCAAAGTCGTCAGCGGCTTGAGCCAATGACTTAACGCATTGCGCTGACGCGCATCAGACAGTTTTTCCAATGGTGCCAGCGCCAGCGACGGCAAACCCAGCCAATCGAAATCGCTGACCGTGGTGGCACGGGCCAGATCGATTTGCGCCAATTCGTCGAGCAGTTCTTGCGCTTCGCTCAGATGCGCGGCGCTGCGAGCCATGGTCGCCACCGCTTGCGGCCAGCGCGCAGTCAACACCGGGAACACCTGATGACGCAGATAATTGCGCGAGAACTGGCGGTCCTGGTTCGACGGATCCTCGATCCAGCCCAACTGATATTCAGTCGCATAGGCCTCAAGCTCGGCACGCGTTACGTCGAGCAACGGCCGCAACAGATGCCCCCGACCCAAAGGACGCTCGCTCGGCATTCCCGACAACCCTCTCACCCCTGCCCCACGCATCAGCCGAAACAACAGGGTTTCCGCCTGATCGTCGCGGTGTTGGCCCGTGAGCAGCACGTCACCGACGTGAGTCGCCGCGATGAAGGCGCCATAACGCGCATCCCGCGCCGCACGCTCAAGGCTGGCGCCGGGTTCAACCTGAACGCGCACGACTTCTAGCGGCACTCCCAACGCATCACAGACCGACTGACAATGTTCCGGCCACGCATCAGCCGCAGTCTGAAGGCCGTGGTGGACATGGATGGCGGTCAGCGTCGGCAGGGATTGGGTTTTTGCGAGATGGGCGAGTAGGTGCAGCAGGACGGTGGAGTCGAGGCCACCGGAGAAGGCGATGCGCCAGGTTGTGGCGTTGCGCCACGGTGCAAGTTTCAGCAGGAGTCTGGCAGGCAAATCAATCGTGGGCTGACTCATATCGATCACTTCGCACAAATCAAATGTGGGAACGGGCTTGCTCGCGAAGGCGGTTCAACATTCAACACATCAGTCGACTGTTATACCGCTTTCGCGAGCAAGCCCGCTCCCACATTATTAAAGCCGAGGTCAGATCAGAGACCGTAGCTCATCAGACGCTCATAACGACGGGCCAACAGCGCCTTGTTATCGAACTTCTTCAACATCGCCAGTTGCGAGCTCAGCTCGGCGCGGATCGAGGCAGCCGCAGCGGCCGGATCACGATGAGCGCCGCCCAATGGCTCGCCGATCACTTTATCGACAATGCCCAGGCCCTTCAGACGCTCGGCAGTAATGCCCATGGCTTCAGCAGCATCCGGAGCCTTCTCGGAAGTTTTCCACAGAATCGAAGCGCAACCTTCCGGCGAAATCACCGCGTAGGTCGAGTACTGCAGCATGTTCAGCTGATCGCAGACGCCGATCGCCAATGCACCACCGGAACCACCTTCACCGATCACGGTGGCAATGATTGGGGTTTTCAGACGAGCCATGACGCGCAGGTTCCAGGCAATTGCTTCGCTCTGGTTGCGCTCTTCGGCGTCGATGCCTGGGTAAGCACCCGGGGTGTCGATGAAGGTCAGGATCGGCATTTTGAAACGCTCGGCCATTTCCATCAGACGGCACGCCTTGCGGTAGCCTTCAGGACGCGGCATACCGAAGTTGCGGCGAACCTTCTCGCGCACTTCGCGGCCTTTCTGGTGACCGATGATCATCACCGGCTGGTCGTCCAGACGGGCAATGCCGCCAACGATCGCAGCGTCGTCGGAGAAGTGACGGTCGCCGTGCAGTTCGTCGAACTCGGTGAAGATGTGTTCGATGTAGTCCAGGGTATACGGACGTTTCGGGTGACGCGCCAGACGTGCGATCTGCCAGCTGGTCAGCTTGCCGAAGATGTCTTCGGTCAGCGTGCTGCTCTTGTCCTGCAGGCGGGAGATCTCATCGCCGATATTCAGCGAATTGTCATTACCGACCAAGCGCAACTCTTCGATCTTGGCTTGCAGGTCGGCGATCGGCTGTTCGAAATCTAGAAAATTCGGGTTCATAGGCGTCCGTCTTGGGTCGACCTTCCAAGAGAGCTTGGGCCGGCCGGTTGTCTATTCGCGCCCTACCTTAAGGGACAGGCGCGTTCAGGTCGAGATTAAAAATTTGGGTCGGGATCAGGCGCGCTCTAATGGTAAAGAATGGCACCTGACCGTCAACGGTATTGGAGGAAGACGTTGTCTCGCCCGAACTGGTCACGCAGGGCTTGAATCAAGGCATCCGCCGGATCGATCCGCCAGGTCTCGCCGAACTGCAACAAGGCCTTCGCATCGGGACTGGTGTACTCCATGGTGATCGGGCACGCGCCGCGGTGGCGCTTGAACAGCTCACCCAGCCAGCGTAGCTGATCGCCCTTCAAATCCTTGGTGTGCAATTTCAGGCGCAGGCTTTCGGCCAGGTTGGTGCGCGCATCTTCCATGCTCATCACGCGCTTGACCCGCAGCCGCAGGCCGCCAGAGAAGTCGTCATTACTGACTTCGCCTTCGACCACCACCATCGCGTCGGTCTGCAACAGCGACTGCGCGGAGTGGAAGGCGTCGGCGAACAGCGAGGCTTCGATCCGGCCGGAGCGATCGTCGAGGGTAATGAAACCCATCTTGTCGCCCTTTTTGTTCTTCATCACTCTCAGGGCGATGATCATGCCCGCGACTGTCTGGGTATCGCGAGCCGGCTTCAGATCGATGATGCGCTGACGGGCGAAGCGACGGATCTCGCCTTCGTATTCGTCGATCGGGTGACCGGTCAGGTACAGGCCCAGGGTGTCTTTCTCCCCTTTCAGGCGTTCCTTGAGGGTCAGTTCCTTGGCCTTGCGATGATTGGCGTAGACGTCGGCGTCTTCCTCGACAAACAGCCCGCCAAACAGGTCGGCGTGACCACTGTCGTGGGTGCGCGCGGTTTGTTCGGCAGCCTTGATCGCCCCTTCCATCGCGTTCAACAAGACCGCGCGGTTCTGGTCGATGCTGGCTTGATAGGCTTTGGGTTCGTCATGAAAATACGGGCCCAGACGATCCAGCGCGCCGCTGCGGATCAAACCGTCCAGGGTGCGCTTGTTGATCCGCTTGAGATCGACACGGGCGCAGAAATCGAACAGATCCTTGAACGGCCCGTCCTGACGCGCCTCGGTGATCGCTTCCACCGGCCCTTCGCCCACACCCTTGATTGCGCCGAGGCCATAAATAATGCGGCCTTCGTCATTCACCGTGAACTTGAACTCCGAAGTATTCACATCCGGCGCGTCGAGACGCAGCTTCATGGTGCGAATTTCTTCGATCAAGGTCACGACCTTGTCGGTGTTGTGCATATCCGCCGACAGCACCGCGGCCATGAACGGCGCCGGGTAGTGGGCTTTCAGCCAGGCGGTCTGGTACGACACCAGGCCATACGCGGCGGAGTGGGATTTGTTGAAGCCGTAACCGGCGAACTTTTCTACCAGGTCGAAGATGTTACCGGCCAGGTCGGCATCGATATTGTTGGTGGCGCAACCCTCAATGAAACCGCCGCGTTGCTTGGCCATTTCTTCGGGTTTTTTCTTACCCATGGCTCGACGCAGCATGTCCGCACCGCCAAGGGTGTAACCGGCCATGACCTGGGCAATCTGCATCACCTGTTCCTGATACAGGATGATGCCGTAAGTCGGCGCCAGGACGGGCTTGAGGCCTTCGTACTGGTAATCCGAGTGCGGGTACGCGAGTTCCGCGCGACCGTGCTTACGGTTGATGAAGTCGTCCACCATGCCCGATTGCAGCGGGCCCGGACGGAACAGGGCCACCAGTGCGATCAAGTCTTCCAGGCAGTCGGGCTTGAGCTTTTTGATCAGCTCTTTCATGCCGCGCGACTCGAGCTGGAACACCGCGGTGGTTTCAGCTTTTTGCAACAGCGTGTAGGTCGGTTTGTCGTCCAGCGGGATAAAGGCGATATCCAGCGGCGGCTCGTTGACCTTGGCGCGATCGCGGTTGATGGTTTTCAGCGCCCAGTCGATGACCGTTAGCGTCCGCAACCCCAGGAAGTCGAACTTCACCAGACCGGCCGCCTCAACGTCATCCTTGTCGAACTGGGTTACCAGGCCATCGCCCGCTTCGTCGCAATAAATCGGCGAGAAGTCGGTCAGCTTGGTCGGCGCGATTACCACACCACCGGCGTGTTTGCCGACGTTACGCACAACGCCTTCAAGCTTGCGCGCCATTTCCCAGATTTCCGCAGCCTCCTCATCGACCTTGATGAAGTCGCGCAGGATTTCTTCCTGCTCGTAGGCTTTTTCCAGGGTCATGCCGACTTCGAACGGAATCATCTTCGACAGACGATCCGCCAAACCGTAGGACTTGCCCTGCACCCGCGCCACGTCACGAACCACGGCTTTCGCCGCCATGGAACCGAAGGTGATGATCTGGCTAACCGCGTTACGGCCGTATTTTTCGGCCACGTAATCGATCACGCGGTCACGGCCGTCCATGCAGAAGTCGACGTCGAAGTCGGGCATGGAAACCCGTTCCGGGTTAAGGAAACGTTCAAACAGCAGGTCATATTCCAGCGGGTCGAGGTCGGTGATCTTCTGCACATAGGCCACCAGCGACCCGGCACCCGACCCACGACCAGGACCGACCGGCACGCCGTTGCTCTTGGCCCACTGGATAAAGTCCATCACGATCAGGAAGTAACCGGGGAAGCCCATCTGGATGATGATATCCAGCTCGAAATTCAACCGGTCGACATAAACCTGACGCTTGGCTTCGTAGTCTTCAGTGGTGTCCTTGGGCAGCAGAACGGTGAGGCGCTCTTCCAGACCGTCGAAGGAAACCTTGCGGAAGTACTCGTCGATGGTCATGCCATCGGGAATCGGGAAGTTGGGCAGGAAGTGCTTGCCCAGCTTCACGTCGATGTTGCAGCGCTTGGCGATCTCAACGGTGTTTTCCAGCGCCTCGGGCAAGTCGCTGAACAGCTCGGCCATTTCCTCGGCGCTTTTGAGGTATTGCTGATCACTGTAATTCTTCGAACGCCGCGGATCGTCGAGGGCGCGGCCCTCACCGATGCACACGCGGGTTTCGTGGGCTTCGAAGTCTTCCTGCTTGATGAAGCGCACGTCGTTGGTCGCCACCAGCGGCGCACCGATCTTCGCCGCCAGCGCCACGGCGCCGTGCAGTTGTTCTTCGTCATTGGGGCGGCTGGTGCGCTGGACTTCCAGATAGAAGCGATCCGGGAACACCGCCATCCACTCGCGAGCCAGGGTTTCGGCTTCGTCCGGGTTGCCGCTGAGCATGGCCAGACCGATCTCGCCCTCTTTCGCCGCCGACAGCATGATCAAGCCTTCGCTGGCTTCAGCCACCCACTCGCGCTCGATGATCACCGAGCCATTGCGCTGGCCGTCGATGAAGCCACGGGAGATCAGTTCGGTGAGGTTGCGATAACCCACCGCATTCATCGCCAACAGGCTGATCCGGCTCAAGGAGTTGTCCGGATCCTTGTTCGACAGCCACAGGTCGGCGCCGCAGATCGGCTTGATCCCCGCACCCATGGCCGCTTTATAGAATTTGACCAGGGAACACATGTTGTTCTGGTCAGTGACCGCCACGGCAGGCATGTTCATGCCGACCAGGGTCTTGACCAGCGGTTTGATCCGCACCAGACCGTCGACCAGGGAATATTCAGTGTGCAGGCGTAGATGAACGAATGAAGCCGGCATAGTGATCCTGTCTAGAAACTAGAAACGTGAAGACAACAAGGCCCGGATTGTACCGGGCCTTGAGTAAAACATCAGCCTGCGACTAACTCCCGATCAGGTTTTCCCGCGCTTCATACGCCAAGCGCACCGGGGCGAACGAGCGACGATGGATTGGGGTAGGCCCCAAGCGGGCCAGCGCTTCCAGATGAACGGGTGTCGGGTAGCCTTTATGGCCTCCGATCCCGTAACCCGGATAAATCAGTTCGAATGCCGCCATTTCCCGATCACGGCTGACCTTGGCCAGAATCGATGCCGCGGCAATGGCCGGTACCTTGCCGTCGCCCTGGATTACCGCTTCGGCGCGCATCGAGAGCTTCGGGCAACGGTTGCCGTCGATCATCGCCAGTTTCGGCTGAATATGCAGCCCTTCGACGGCACGCTGCATGGCCAGCATGGTGGCGTGAAGAATGTTCAGTTCGTCGATTTCTTCTACTTCAGCGCGAGCGACATACCAACTCAGGGCCTTTTCACAGATTTCGTCGTAAAGCGCTTCGCGACGGGCTTCGGTGAGCTTTTTGGAATCGTTGAGGCCCAGGATGGGGCGGCTCGGATCGAGGATCACTGCCGCCGTCACCACCGCACCGCACAGCGGGCCGCGACCGACTTCATCGACACCCGCCACCAGATCTACAACCTCATCGACCAGCATAAAATCCAGGCCCAGCTGCTTGCTTGCTTTGCTCATTATGCTCTGCCAATCAGGTTCAGTACCGCGTCCGCTGCCTGATTGGAGGCGTCCAAGCGCAGGGTTCGGTGGATTTCGTCAAAGCCTCGGGTCTGCTCCTGGCCACCTTCGATCAGTGGCGACAGGGTCTGGGCCAAGGCCTCAACCGTCGCATCGTCCTGCAACAACTCCGGCACCAGCAGGCGCTGGGCCAGCAGATTCGGCAACGAGACGTAGGGACTCTTCACCATCCGTTTGAGAATCCAGAACGTCAGCGGTGCCAAGCGATAAGCGACCACCATCGGCCGCTTGTACAACAAGGCTTCCAGCGTAGCGGTGCCCGAAGCGATCAACACGGCATCGCAAGCAGCCAAGGCCAGATGGGACTTGCCGTCGAGCAAGGTCAGCGGCAGATCGCGACCGGCCAGCAGCTCTTCAAGCTGGGCCCGACGCTGCGGGCTCGCGCACGGCATGACGAACCGTACGCCCGGGCGCATGGCACGCACGCGCTGGGCGGTGTCGAGGAACAGCGCACCAAGGCGCCCGACCTCACCACCCCGGCTACCCGGCATCAGGGCGACCAGCGGCCCATCCGGCAAGCCAAGTTCGGCACGCGCTGCGGCGCGATCAGCCTCAAGCGGAATCGCATCGGCCAGGGAATGGCCGACAAACCGCACCGGCACGCCCTTCTCTTCATAAAATTTAGCTTCGAACGGGAACAGCGTCAGCATCAGGTCGCAACCTTCGCGAATCTTCAGCACCCGCTTCTGTCGCCAGGCCCAGACCGACGGGCTGACGTAATGCACGGTCTTGATCCCGGCCTGACGCAGCTTGAGTTCGATATTGAGGTTGAAGTCCGGGGCATCGATACCGATGAACACGTCCGGCTTCTCGGCGATCAGGTCTGCGACCAGTTTCTTGCGACGTGCCAACAGCTCGCGCAAACGGCCCAGCACTTCCACCAGCCCCATGACAGAAAGGCGTTCCATCGGGAAATACGACGTCAAGCCTTCGGCCTGCATCAGCGGACCGCCGACACCGATGAACTCGACCGCCGGATGCTGAACCTTGAGTGCGCGCATGAGGCCCGCACCCAGAATGTCACCGGAAGCCTCTCCCGCCACCAGCGCAATACGCAAATTGGCCATGGTTAACGGGTGATGCCGCGGGTCGAAGACTGGATGGAGTCACGGAACACCGCGACTTCCGGGAACTGCAGCGAGGGTTCGGCCAGCTCGACAAGCGCCTGCTCGACCGTCAGGCCCTGGCGGTAAACCACCTTGTAGGCACGACGCAGGGCGTGGATCGCATCTTCGCTGAAGCCGCGACGGCGCAGGCCTTCGAAGTTCATGCTGCGGGCTTCGGCCGGGTTGCCGAATACCGTCACATAGGCTGGAACGTCCTTGCCAATGGCAGTGCCCATGCCGGAAAAGCTGTGGGCGCCAATGTGGCAATACTGGTGAACCAGGGTAAAACCGGACAGGATCGCCCAGTCTTCAACATGCACATGGCCCGCCAACGCGGTGTTGTTGACCAGGATGCAGTGGTTGCCAATAACGCTGTCGTGACCGATGTGGGCATAGGCCATGATCAGGTTGTGATCGCCCAGGGTCGTTTCCGAACGGTCCTGAATGGTCCCGCGGTGAATCGTCACGCCTTCACGGATGACGTTGTGGTCACCGATGACCAGACGGGTTTCTTCGCCCTTGTATTTCAGATCGGGCGTGTCCTCGCCTACCGAAGAAAACTGGTAGATGCGGTTGTGCTTACCGATTCGGGTCGGGCCCTTGAGAATCACATGCGGCCCGATCACTGTCCCCTCGCCGATTTCCACACCTGCGCCGATGATCGACCAAGGGCCGACTTCGACGTCGTCGGCCAGAATGGCCGTCGGATCGATGATTGCGCGAGGGTCAATCAAACTCATAGTTTGCGTTCCGCGCAGATGATTTCAGCGGAGCAGACTGGCTTGCCATCGACCGAAGCCTGGCATTCGAACTTCCAGATCTGACGCTTGCAGCTCAGGAACTTGGCTTCCAGGATCAACTGATCGCCCGGCAGCACAGGCTGACGGAAGCGCAACTTGTCGGAGCCGACGAAGTAATAAAGCGTGCCGTCGGCAGGCTTCACGTCGAGCATTTTGAAACCAAGGATCCCGGCAGCCTGAGCCATCGCTTCGATGATCAATACGCCCGGCATGATTGGATGCGCAGGGAAGTGACCATTGAAGAACGGTTCGTTGATGCTGACATTCTTGTAGGCGCGAATGCGCTTGCCTTCCACATCCAGATCCACGACCCGGTCCACCAGCAGGAACGGGTAACGGTGAGGCAGGTATTCGCGAATCTCGTTGATGTCCATCATTTCGGGGGGAAGCCTATGTAAAGATTGGGAGCGCGCGACTGACGCGCACTCCTCTAGCAAATCAAGGAGGCAGTCTAGCGGCTGTGCACACTTGATATGGAAATGGTATCAGCCATCTGATGAAGCATTACCGTCAGGGGTCACGTCCCCTACACGCTTTTCCAGCTGTCGCAGTCGTCGCGCGATGTCATCGAGCTGACGGATACGTGCCGCGCTTTTGCGCCATTCGGCTGCCGGTTGCATCGCCGTACCGGAAGAATAGGAACCCGGCTCGGTAATCGAGTGGGTCACCATGGTCATCCCGGTCAGGAAAACGTTGTCGCAAATCTCGATATGTCCCACCAGCCCTACGCCACCGGCGAGCATGCAATGCTTGCCGATTTTGGTGCTGCCGGAGATCCCCACACAGGCGGCCATGGCAGTGTGATCACCGACCTGGACGTTGTGAGCGATCTGAATCTGGTTGTCGAGCTTCACACCATTGCCGATAACGGTATCGGCCAGTGCGCCGCGATCGATAGCGGTATTTACGCCTATTTCCACGTCATCGCCGATCGAGACACCGCCGATCTGGGCGATTTTCTGCCAGACACCTTTCTCGTTGGCAAAACCGAAGCCTTCACCGCCGAGCACGGCACCGGATTGAATCACCACCCGTTTACCGATGCGCACATCGTGATACAGCGTGACCCGCGGGGCCAACCAGCCGCCTTCGCCGATTTCGCAGCGCACACCGATGAAGCAATGAGCTCCAACGGTCACACCTGCGCCAATACGCGCTGCACTTTCGATGACCGCAAAGGCACCGATGCTCGCCGCTGGATCGACCACTGCATCCGCTGCCACCACCGCTGTCGGGTGAATACCGGCAGGCGCCTTGGGTTTGGGATCGAACAAGTGGGAAACGCGCGCGTAGGCCAGATACGGATCCGGCACCACCAGTGCATCACCGGCAAAACCTTCTGCGTCAGCGGCCTTCAGCAATACGGCTGCGGCCCGACTGTCAGCCAGGTATTTACGGTATTGAGGATTTGCCAGAAAGCTCAACTGAGCTGGGCCAGCCTCTTGCAAAGTGGCTAGCCCAGTAATTGCTTTCTTCGGGTCGCCACGCAAGGTGGCGCCGAGGAACTCGGCCAACTGGCCGAGCTTTATAGTCGCTGTCATGGGTTACTTCAGCTGATTCATGCGCTCGATAACCTGGCGAGTGATGTCGTACTGAGGCTTGACATCAATCACTGCGCCACGCTCGAAGACCAGGTCAAAGGCACCTTTCTTGATGACTTCTTCCACAGCGCTGTCCAGTTTCGGCTTGAGCTGCTTCAGCATTTCACGGTCAGCAACGGCTTTGGCTTCGTTCAATTCCTTGGACTGGAACTGGAAATCACGGGCCTTTTGCTTGAACTCGAGTTCCAGACGTTCGCGCTCGCCTTGCTGCATCTTGTCGCCACCGGCCATCAGACGGTCCTGAATACCCTTGGCGCTGCTTTCCAGGCTCTTGAGCTTGGTCAGTTGCGGGCCAAACTTCTTCTCGGCATCCACGGCGTATTTTTTCGCCGCGTCAGATTCCAGCAGTGCCATCTGATAATTCAGTACGGCGATTTTCATATCGGCAAAAGCCGGTCCTGCAACCAGTACGGTCGCCAGGAGAACCAATTGAGTCAACTTACGCACGATGCACTCCTACAAAATCCATTGTCGTTATCTTGGGTCAGACGCTTAGAACGTCTGGCCGAGGGAGAATTGGAACACTTGAGTCTCAGCGTCATCCGGTTTCTTGATCGGCATGGCCAACGCGAAGCTCAAAGGACCCAGTGCGGTAACCCAGGTCACGCCGAGGCCGACGGAGCTGGCCACGTTGCTCAGACTGATGTCGTTGCATTCGGTTTGAGCGGTCGAACCGACATTGGCGTTCGTCGTTTTGTCGCAGTTGGAGTCGAATACGTTACCCACATCCCAGAATACCGAAGTACGCAGGGAACGCTGATCCTTGACGAAGGGCAGCGGGAACAGCACTTCAACACCACCCTGGATCAGGACGTTACCACCGAATGGCAGCGGATCCTGGTCCGGGTCGGCGATCGTACCGGCGTTACCCGTGACAGCCTGACCACGACTAGGTGTACTGCGCGGACCCAGTGTACTGTCCTTGAAACCACGAACCGAGTTGAAACCACCAGCATAGTAGTTCTCATAGAACGGCAAGCCATCGGTCGAGCCATAGCCATCGCCATAACCCAGTTCGGTATGAAGACGCACAGTGTAGTTTTCAGTAATTGGCTGGAACAACTGGCCACGGTAATCAAGCTTGAAGAACGACAGATCGCTACCCGGGGTAGTGGTTTCCAGAGTCAGGCTCTGGGAATGGCCACGGGTCGCTAATACGCCTTTGTTCAAAGTGGACTCGGACCAACCGGCCGAAGCCTTGAAGTTCAGGTAGCTGTCGCCTTCACGGTTAACGAAGTCGAAAATCTCGTCAACAGTGTACTGGCCGGTTTTGATATCGTCCTGCTGTGCCGACAGACCGAAGGTCAGACGCGAAGTCTCGCTGATCGGATAGCCCACATTCACGCCCGCACCCAGGCTATCTACCGCGTAGCTGGTGAGGTCGGCGTCAAGCTCATCGTAGTCGGTGGTGCGATAGAAAGCGTTGTACCCCAGGCTCACACCGTCAGCAGTCCAGTACGGGTCGACATAACCGAAGTTATAGCGGCTCTGGTATTCACTGCGGGTCAAACCGACGCTGACCTTGTTACCGGTACCCAGGAAGTTGTTCTGGGTGATCGAACCACCAAGGATCAGACCGGCACTCTGGGCGAAACCGACGCTGGCGGTAATCGAGCCGGACGCCTGCTCTTCAACGCTGTAGTTCACATCAACCTGGTCATCGACACCGGGCACGGCCGGCGTCTCGACGTTGACTTCCTTGAAGAAGCCCAGACGTTCCAGACGTGTCTTGGATTGATCGATCAGGTAAGTCGAAGCCCAACCGCCTTCCATCTGACGCATTTCACGGCGCAGCACTTCGTCTTCGGACTTGGTGTTGCCACGGAAGTTGATACGGTTCACATAAGCACGCTTGCCCGGATCGACAGCGAACGTGATATCGACCGTGTGATCGTCATCGTGAGGCTGAGGCACGCCGTTGACGTTAGCGAAGGTGTAACCCTCGTTACCCAAGCGACGGGTGATCAGTTCGGACGTGGTGGTCATCAGCTTGCGCGAGAACACCTGGCCTTTCTGAACCAGCAGCAGGGACTTGATCTGGTCTTCAGGGACTTTCAGGTCACCGCTGAGCTTGACGTCACGAACGGTGTACTTCTCGCCTTCGTTGACGTTGACGGTGATGTAGACGTGTTTCTTGTCCGGGGTGATGGACACCTGGGTCGAAGCGATATCCATATTGATATAGCCGCGATCCAGATAGTAGGAGCGCAGACGCTCCAGGTCACCGGAGAGTTTTTCACGAGCGTACTTGTCATCATTCTTGAAGAACGACAACCAGTTGCTAGTCTTGAGTTCGAACAGGTCGATGAGGTCTTCATCAGGGAAAACAGTGTTACCCACCACGTTGATGTGCTGGATAGCTGCAACGGTGCCTTCGTTGATATTGACCTTCAGGCCCACGCGGTTACGCGGCTGTGGCACCACTTCGGTATCGACAGTAGCGGAGTAGCGGCCCTGAGCGACGTATTGACGCTGCAGCTCGTTACGCACACCTTCAAGGGTGGCGCGCTGGAAGATCTCGCCTTCGGCCAGACCGGATTGTTTGAGGCCCTTCATCAGGTCTTCAGTGGAGATCGCCTTGTTGCCTTCGATCTCGATACTGGCGACCGACGGACGCTCGACTACAGTGATGACGAGGACGTTGCCATCGCGACCCAGCTGGATATCTTGAAAGAACCCGGTTTTGAACAACGCACGAGTGGATTCCACCAGGCGACGATCATCCGCCTGTTCGCCGACGTTCAACGGCAAGGCACCAAAGACGCTACCCGCGGAGACCCGCTGTAGGCCATTGACGCGAATATCAGAGATAGTGAAGGACTCGGCGTGAACTTCGGCGATCATCAATACGGTGAGAACCGCAGTTAGCAGCAGACGTTTCATGAAGTCCTTTCTTATTCCAACTGGCAATAAAAACTGCCGCAAAATGCGGCAGATTCGCAATTCAGCGAAGCGTTACAGTCGGCCCAGATCATTAACCAGAGCAAGTAACATCACCCCGACCACCAAACTGATACCGATCTGTATCCCCCAACCTTGCACCCGATCCGACAAGGGACGACCACGCGCCCACTCGATCAGATAAAACAACAAATGCCCCCCATCCAGTACAGGAATGGGCAACAAATTCAGAACCCCCAGGCTAATACTCAGATAAGCAAGGAAATTCAGGAAATCAGCGACGCCCGACTGGGCAGAAGCGCCCGCCACTTTAGCAATGGTTATCGGTCCACTCAAGTTTTTTACCGAGAGCTCACCGAACAACATTTTCTTGAGAGAATCGAGGGTCAGTACACTCATGGTCCAAGTGCGTCGGGCACCCTCGCCAATCGCAGCCACCGGACCGTAACTGACTTCGCGAATCATCTCTGGTGGCCAATCGACCGCTTTCACCCCGGCGCCCAGATAACCACTGGGCGATTTGCTCTCGCCGCGAGCGGCCAACGTCACAGGGACGTCGATTTGAGCACCATCGCGCTCGACGCGCAGCATGATTTTGGTATCCGGATGCATACGGACGATGTCGACTACCTGCTGCCAGTCGTCCAGCGCCTTGCCATCAAGGGCCAACAAGCGGTCACCCGTTTTCAGGCCGGCAGCCTTAGCCGGCCCTTTCGGATCAAATTCGGCCAGGACGGGCGGCAACGCCGGACGCCAAGGACGAATGCCCAGCGAGCGAATCGGATCTGGCTCCTCAGCCCCCTTGAGCCACTTGTCCAGCACCAGCTCACGGGGTGAGTCCACCGTGGAGCCCTGTTCGCGGACCAGCAATTGAACGGCACCGCTCTCGCCCAGACGACGGATCAGTTGCAGGTTCACCGCGGCCCAGCCGGAGGTTGGCTCGCCATCGATGGCCATGATTTCCTGGCCCGGGCTCAAACCTGCCTTGGAGGCAATACTGCCAGACTCTACCGCGCCGATAACCGGCCGCACCTGCTCGCTGCCCAGCATTGCCAATGCCCAGAAAAACACCATTGCCAATAGAAAGTTGGCGATCGGGCCGGCCGCGACGATGGCGATGCGCTGACGGACAGATTTGCGATTAAAGGATTGATCGATCTGCTCGGCCGGGACCTCGCCTTCGCGCTCGTCGAGCATCTTCACGTAGCCACCCAACGGGATGGCGGCGATTACGAACTCAGTGCCTTTGCTGTCGTGCCAGCGCAACAACGGCATGCCAAAGCCCACGGAGAAACGCAGCACTTTGACCCCACAGCGACGTGCGACCCAGAAATGGCCGAACTCGTGGAAGGTGACCAGCACACCCAGCGCTACCAGGGTGCCGACAATCATATAGAGCGCGCTCATGTACTTTCTCCGCAATCCTATCAGTGCTGCATGGGGCAACGTATTGCAGCACTTATCGCCCGTGACGGCTCAACCATTGCCCGGCCAGTACCCGTGCTTTCGCATCAGCCGTAAACACTGCCTCGAGATCATTCACTGCAACCACAGGCTCGAGGTTCAATACTTCCTCGATAATACTCGCGATTTCCAGGTAGCGAACCCGCCCGTCGAGAAACGCCGCCACAGCCACCTCATTCGCGGCATTGAGCATGGCCGGCGCACTATTGCCAGCTTCGGCGGCTTGACGCGCAAGGCGCAGGCACGGAAAACGTTCCTCATCGGGTGCCTGGAAATCCAGGCGAGCGATGGCAAACAGGTCCAGCGGCGCAACACCCGAGTCGATTCGTTCCGGCCAGGCCAGGGCATTGGCGATCGGCGTGCGCATGTCCGGATTGCCCAACTGCGCCAATACCGAACCATCGATGTAGTCGACCAGCGAATGGATCACGCTCTGCGGGTGAATCACCACTTCGACCTGGGACGGCGTGGCATCGAACAGCCAGCAGGCTTCGATCAGCTCGAGCCCTTTGTTCATCATGCTGGCCGAATCCACTGAAATCTTGCGCCCCATGGACCAATTCGGATGGGCACACGCTTGTTCGGGGGAAACGTGCTCCAGTTCGGCCATGGGCGTCTGCCGGAACGGGCCGCCAGAGGCTGTCAGTAAAATCCGACGCACCCCGACCGCGCCAAGTCCACGAGCGAAATCCTGTGGCATGCACTGGAAAATCGCGTTGTGTTCGCTGTCGATTGGCAGCAGCACTGAACCGCTTTTGCGCACGGCCTGCATAAACAGCGCACCGGACATCACCAGCGCTTCTTTATTGGCCAGAAGAATCTTCTTGCCAGCCTCGACCGCCGCCAGGGTCGGACGCAAGCCCGCCGCACCGACAATGGCCGCCATGACCGCATCGACTTGCGGATCGGAGGCGACCTGACACAAGCCCTCCTCCCCTACCAGAACCCGGGTCGACAGACCGGCCGCGCGCAAATCGTCCTGCAAGCGTCGGGCAGCGCCAGATTCCGGCACGACGGCGAAGCGCGGTACATGACGCACACACAGCGCCAACAGTTCACTCAAACGAGTGAAACCGCTCAAGGCGAAAACCTGATAACGCTCGGGATGACGGGCGATGACGTCGAGGGTACTCAGACCAATCGAACCGGTCGCTCCCAGCACGGTAATCTGTTGTGGGCGGCTCACGGTGCGGCCATCCACAGCAGCACGGCGAATACCGGAATCGCCGCCGTCAGGCTATCGATTCGGTCCAGCACGCCGCCGTGGCCAGGCAGCAGATTACTGCTGTCCTTGATCCCCGACTGGCGCTTGAACATGCTTTCGGTGAGGTCGCCCACCACCGAAATGAACACGATTATTGCGGCACCGAACAACCCCGTCAGCATCTGAGCGAAACTCCAGTCCCGCACAAAACCGACGATTGCTGTAATCACCAGACTCACCAGCAAGCCGCCGTACACGCCTTCCCAGCTCTTGCCAGGGCTGACCTGTGGCGCCAGCTTGCGTTTGCCGAAGGCCCGACCGGAAAAGTACGCACCGATATCGGCCCCCCAGACCAGCACCATCACCGCCATGATCAGCCAGTTACCCAAGGGCTCCTGCTTGATCAGGACCAGCCCCTGCCACGCCGGCAACAGAATCAACAAACCGATCACCAGCTTGCAGGCAGCACTGGCCCAATGTTGACTGGACTGTGGATAGGTCAATACCAGGTACGTGGCCATGCCCCACCAGAGCACCGCGGCACCCAACACCCAAGGCGCGAGCCCCGGCAGGATGTGCATGAAAAACAGCATCAACGCAACCACAGCGGCATAGGCAAGGCGAATCGACTGAGCAGCGAAACCTGCCAACCGCGCCCACTCCCACGCCCCAAGCGTCACCACCAGCCCGATGAACAGCGCAAAACCGGACCCTTCGAGCAGGAAAAACCCGCCCAGGGCAATCGGCAGCAGAATCAGTGCCGTGATGATTCGTTGTTTAAGCATTAAACCCGGGCTCCAGCCTCGACCTGCTCGCTCGTTTTACCGAAGCGACGCTGGCGAGAAGCGAAATCGGCTAGCGCATTGCGCATGGCGTCGTGTTTGAAGTCCGGCCAGAACAGGTCGGAGAAGTACAACTCGGCGTAAGCCAGTTGCCACAGCAGGAAATTGCTGATGCGATGCTCGCCACCGGTACGGATGCACAAGTCTGGCAACGGCAGATCACCGGTCGCCAGGCAGGTTTGCAACAGCTCGGGGGTAATGTCCTCCGGACGCAGATGCCCGGCCTGAACTTCACGGGCCAGACGCTGCGCGGCTTGCGCGATATCCCACTGACCGCCGTAGTTGGCAGCGATCTGCAGGACAAAGCGGTTGGCACCGGCAGTCATCGCCTCAGCTTCGCGCATGGCGGCCTGAAGCTCCGGGTGAAAACGCGAGCGATCACCAATGATGCGCAAACTGATGTTGTTGTCGTTGAGGCGCTTGGCCTCGCGACGCAACGCCTTGAAGAATAAATCCATCAAGGCACTGACTTCATCTACCGGGCGCTGCCAGTTCTCGCTGGAGAAGGCGAACAAGGTCAGTACTTCGACCTTGGCCTCGGCACACACCTCAATCACCGCACGCACCGCATCCACGCCCGCTTTATGCCCGGCGACACCCGGCATAAAGCGTTTTTTCGCCCAGCGATTATTACCATCCATGATGATCGCGACATGGCGCGGCACCGCGGACGGCGCAGTCTGCTTTGTCTTATCCATTAAAACGTGACCCTTATACGGCCATCAGGTCTTTTTCTTTCTGCGCCAAATTCGCGTCAATTTCAGCCACGTATTTTTTGGTCAGATCATCAATTTCGCCAGTAGCGCGACGCTCTTCGTCTTCGCTGATTTCCTTTTCCTTGACCAGATCCTTGAGTTGGCTGTTCGCATCACGACGGATGTTGCGCACCGCAACACGGGCATCTTCAGCGACATCGCGAGCCTGCTTGGTGAAGCCCTTGCGGGTTTCTTCGGTCAGGGCCGGCATGGAGATCAGCAGCAACTCGCCGAGGTTGGTCGGGTTGAGGTTCAGACCCGCGCTACCGATGGCTTTGTCGACGGCACCCAGCATGTTGCGCTCAAAGGCAACCACTTGCAGGGTACGGGCGTCTTTCACGGTGATGTTCGCCACTTGCTTGATCGGCGTGTCGGAGCCGTAGTACGGAACCATGACACCTTCCAGAATGCTTGGGTGCGCCTGGCCCGTACGAATACGGCCGAAGTTGTGCGCCAGCGATTCGACGGATTTTTTCATGCGCTCTTGAGCGTCTTTCTTGATTTCATTGATCATTGTTGGCCTTCCTCGATCAGAGTCCCTTCAGCGCCGCCATGTACGATGTTCAGCAGGGCGCCGGGCTTGTTCATGTTAAATACGCGCAACGGCATCTTGTGGTCGCGGCACAGGCAAATAGCCGTCAGATCCATCACGCCCAGCTTGCGATCCAGTACTTCATCATAAGTCAGATGATCGAACTTCTCGGCATGCGGGTCTTTGAATGGATCAGCCGTGTAAACGCCATCGACCTTGGTTGCCTTGAGCACGACGTCAGCGTCGATTTCGATTGCACGCAAGCAAGCTGCCGAATCCGTGGTGAAGAACGGATTACCGGTACCGGCCGCAAAAATCACGACTTCCTTGGCGTTCAGGTGGCGCATGGCTTTGCGGCGATCATAGTGATCGGTCACGCCAACCATGGAAATGGCCGACATCACGATGGCCGAGATATTGGCACGTTCCAGCGCATCACGCATCGCCAGGGCGTTCATCACAGTGGCCAGCATGCCCATGTGGTCGCCAGTGACCCGATCCATGCCGGCCGCGCTGAGCGCCGCACCGCGAAACAGGTTACCCCCGCCGATCACCAGACCAACCTGAACACCGATGCCGACCAGTTGGCCAACTTCCAGCGCCATGCGATCCAGAACTTTCGGATCGATCCCGAACTCTTCCGAGCCCATCAGGGCCTCGCCGCTAAGCTTGAGTAGAATGCGTTTATAGCGAGCCTGATAACCACTGCCCTGCTGAGCCATTGCGAATCTCTCCTGCGGCGTATTTTAAAAAATTCTTTGCGGGCTGTTTGCAGCCTGCGTTCACTCTAGCTTGACGCTATCACAGCGCCATCGGAACACGGCTTTGTAAGCCAGTTCCGACGAGAAGCCAAATAAATTGGCATCCCCATCTGAAAAGAGGCTGCGCGCGTGAGCGGGCAGCCTCTTCAGGGCGACAGTTAAAAAACCGTCTTATTGCTTGGCAGCAGCCAGCTGGGCAGCAACTTCTTCAGCGAAGTTGTCGACCGGCTTCTCAATGCCTTCGCCTACTTTGAAGTAGGTGAAAGAAACGATTTCTGCACCGGCTTTCTTGGCCAGTTCGCCGACCTTGATTTCAGGGTTCTTGACGAACGCCTGCTCAACCAGGCTCGCTTCAGCCAGGAACTTGCTGATACGGCCTTTGACCATGTTTTCAACGATGTTTTCTGGCTTGCCGGCGATCTTGTCAGCGTTGAGGGTCAGGAACACGCCTTTCTCGCGCTCGACCGCTTCAGCGGAAACTTCCGATGGCAGCAGGAATTCAGGGTTGGTAGCCGCAACGTGCATAGCGATGTCTTTGGCCAGCTCAACGTTGCCGCCCTTGAGAACAACCGCGACACCGATCTTGTTGCCGTGCAGGTAACCACCAACAACATCACCTTCAACACGAGCCAGGCGACGGATGTTGACGTTTTCGCCAACCTTGCCGACCAGAACCAGACGATCGGCTTCTTGAGCTTCGATCAGCGGAGCGACGTCAGTCAGCTTGTCAGCGAACGCTTTTTCTACGCTGGAAGCAACAAATGCCTTGAAATCATCCTGCAAAGCCAGGAAGTCGGTCTGCGAGTTCACTTCCAGCAGAACGGCGGATTTACCGTCTTCTTTAAGAGCGATCGCGCCTTCAGCGGCAACGTTGCCAGCTTTCTTGGCAGCCTTGATGGCGCCCGAAGCACGCATGTCATCAATGGCTTTTTCGATGTCGCCGCCGGCCTTGGTCAAGGCCTTTTTGCAGTCCATCATGCCTTCGCCAGTACGCTCGCGCAGTTCTTTGACCAACGCTGCAGTAATCTCTGCCATTTTCAAATTCCTCTTGGATAGGTTTTCAACCATTCCACCCGATCGAACGGGCGTTCAATTCTTCCCGAACCACCCTTGTTAGCCGCTGCACGTTACAGATGCTGTAGCTGCGCTGCTCACAAATGGTTTTCGAGGTGGCAAAAAGGGGGCCAAGCCCCCTTTTTGCTTACTGAGTCAACGCCAGGGCGTCAATTACTCAGCTGCAGCTGCCGGAGCTTCTTCAACAAACTGCTCGGTGCCGCCAGCAACGTGGTTGCGACCGCGGATAACAGCGTCAGCCATCGAACCCATGTACAGCTGGATAGCGCGGATTGCGTCATCGTTGCCTGGGATGATGTAGTCAACGCCTTCCGGGCTGCTGTTGGTATCGACTACGCCGATAACCGGGATGCCCAGCTTGTTGGCTTCGGTGATCGCGATGCGCTCGTGATCAACGTCGATAACGAACAGAGCGTCTGGCAGACCGCCCATGTCCTTGATACCACCCAGGGAACGATCCAGCTTCTCAAGATCGCGAGTGCGCATCAGCGCTTCTTTCTTGGTCAGCTTGGCGAAAGTACCGTCTTCGGCTTGTACTTCAAGGTCACGCAGACGCTTGATGGAAGCACGGATGGTTTTGAAGTTGGTCAGCATGCCGCCCAACCAGCGGTGATCGACGTACGGCGAACCGCAACGTGCTGCTTCTTCAGCAACGATCTTGCCAGCGGAACGCTTGGTGCCGACGAACAGGATCTTGTTTTTGCCCTGGGCCAGACGCTCTACGAAAGTCAGAGCTTCGTTGAACATTGGCAGGGTTTTTTCAAGGTTGATAATGTGGATCTTGTTACGCGCGCCGAAAATGTACTTACCCATTTTCGGGTTCCAGTAACGGGTCTGGTGACCGAAGTGCACACCGGCCTTCAGCATATCGCGCATGTTGACTTGGGACATGATAGTTCCTTAATAAGTCGGGTTTGGCCTCCACGTATCCCAATGACCAACCAGCAGCATCAGCTGAAGGCACCCAGGTCATCGTGTCGACACGTGTGTGGATTTAAGCTTCCCAGGGTATCCCCGGAAAGCGGCGCATTTTATATCACAAGGCAGAAAAAAACGGAACCCGGATTCTGAAAACCTGAGGAATGCTTTTCACCCCTGCCTTGGAATCTTCCCAGAATGCGCCATCCTATAGAGAGAAGCGATGCACAGAGGCTCAGATTTGCGCTGATCGTCTGGTAGAATCGCGTTTTTCAGGGCTGCGAAGATCGCTCACGCAATGCCCATTTCGTTTTAGAAGGCGCCATTGAGCGCAGAGAGAGCCTGTATGACCGTCACCCTCAAAACCCCAGAGGACATCGCAAAAATGCGGATCGCCGGCAAATTGGCCGCCGATGTGCTGGAAATGATTGCCGATTATGTCAAGCCGGGTGTCACCACCGAAGAACTGGACCGCATCTGCCACGACTACATCGTCAATGAGCAGAAAGCCATCCCTGCCCCGCTCAACTACAAGGGCTTCCCGAAGTCGATCTGCACCTCAATCAACCATGTGGTCTGCCATGGCATCCCGAACGAGAAACCGTTGAAGGATGGCGACACGCTGAACATCGACGTCACCGTGATCAAGGACGGTTACCACGGCGACACCAGCCGCATGTTCCACGTCGGTACCGTGCCGGTCTGGGCCGAACGTCTGTCCCAGGTGACTCAGGAATGCATGTACAAGGCCATCGAACTGGTCAAACCCGGCTGCCGCCTGGGCGATATCGGTGAAGTGATCCAGAAGCACGCGGAAAAGAACGGCTTCTCGGTGGTTCGCGAGTTCTGCGGCCACGGCATCGGCAAGGTGTTCCACGAAGAACCACAAATCCTGCACTACGGCCGCGCCGGCACCGGCATGGAACTGAAGGCCGGCATGACCTTCACCATCGAGCCGATGATCAACCAGGGCAAGGCCGACACCAAGGTGTTGGGCGACGGCTGGACCGCTATCACCAAGGATCGCAAGCTGTCGGCGCAGTGGGAGCACACCCTGTTGGTGACCGAAACCGGCTACGAGATCTTCACCCTGCGCAACGACGATACCATCGCGCGCGTTTCGGCCTGATCCCGCCCGCTCCGTTCCCAGCCTTATAGAAAGGAAAGCCAATCGATGCCGCAGGTGGATCCCGAACTCTTCGACCGCGGCCAGTTCCAGGCTGAACTGGCCCTGAAGGCAAGCCCTATTGCTGCTTTCAAGAAGGCGATCCGTCAGGCCCGCGAGGTGCTCGACGAGCGGTTCCGCAGTGGCCGGGACATTCGCCGGCTGATCGAAGATCGCGCCTGGTTTGTCGACAACATCCTGCAACAAGCCTGGGAACAGTTTAACTGGAGCGAAGACGCCGATATCGCCCTGGTGGCAGTCGGCGGCTACGGTCGCGGCGAGTTGCACCCCTATTCCGACATCGATCTGCTGATTTTGCTGGACAGCGCCGATCACGAAATTTTTCGGGATTCCATCGAACGCTTTCTGACGTTGCTGTGGGACATCGGCCTGGAAGTCGGCCAGAGCGTTCGTTCGGTGGATGAATGCGCCGTCGAGGCTCGCGCCGACCTGACGGTCGTCACCAACCTGATGGAAAGCCGCACCATTTGCGGCCCCGAACGACTGCGCCAGCGCATGCTGGACGTCACCAGTACCGAGCACATGTGGCCCAGCAAGGAGTTCTTCCTGGCCAAGCGCGCCGAGCAGAAAGCCCGCCACCACAAGTACAACGACACTGAATACAACCTGGAACCCAACGTCAAAGGTTCTCCCGGCGGACTGCGGGATATTCAGACGATTCTCTGGGTCGCCCGGCGTCAGTACGGCACCCTGAACCTGCGGGCCCTTGCGGGCGAAGGTTTCCTGGTGGAGAGCGAAAACGCCCTGCTGGCCTCGTCCCAGGAGTTTTTGTGGAAGGTACGTTACGCACTGCACATGCTCGCCGGCCGTTCCGAAGACCGCCTGCTGTTCGACCACCAGCGCTCCATCGCCGGGCTATTGGGGTTCGAAGGCAACGACGCCAAGCAAGCCATCGAAAACTTCATGCAGCAGTATTACCGGGTAGTCATGAGCATTGCCCAGCTCAGCGACCTGATCATCCAGCACTTTGAAGAAGTGATCCTGGCCCCCGAAGACGAAGCACCACCACAGCCGATCAACTCGCGGTTCCAGCTGCACGACGGCTACATCGAGGCGCGTAGCGACAACGTGTTCCGCCGTACGCCATTCGCCATGCTCGAGATCTTTGTGCTGATGGCCCAGCAACCGGAAATCAAAGGTGTACGCGCCGATACCATCCGCCTGCTGCGCGAGAATCGTCATCTGATCGATGACGACTTCCGCAACGATATTCGTAATACCAGCCTGTTCATCGAGCTGTTCAAGTGCAAAATCGGCATCCACCGCAATCTGCGGCGGATGAACCGTTACGGCATCCTTGGGCGCTATCTGCCGGAGTTCGGCTTCATTGTCGGGCAGATGCAGCATGACCTGTTTCATATCTATACGGTCGACGCGCACACCCTGAACCTGATCAAGCACTTGCGAAAGCTGCAGTACACCCAGGTGTCGGAAAAATTCCCGCTGGCCAGCAAGCTCATGGCCAAACTGCCCAAACCCGAACTGATTTACCTGGCCGGTCTTTATCACGACATCGGCAAGGGCCGGCATGGCGATCACTCGGAAATCGGCGCGGTGGATGCCGAAGCTTTTTGCCAGCGCCACCAGTTGCCGATCTGGGATAGCCGCCTGATCGTGTGGCTGGTGCAGAACCATCTGGTGATGTCGACCACGGCCCAGCGCAAAGACCTGTCCGACCCGCATGTGATCCACGATTTCGCGCAGACCGTAGGCGATGAAACCCGCCTCGATTATCTGTACGTGCTGACCGTTGCCGACATCAACGCAACCAACCCGACGCTGTGGAACTCCTGGCGCGCGAGCCTGTTGCGCCAGCTCTACACCGAGACCAAGCGCGCCTTGCGTCGTGGCCTGGAAAACCCGGTGGATCGCGAAGAGCAGATCCGCCAGACCCAGAGCGCGGCGCTGGACATTCTCGTACGCGGCGGCAACGATCCGGACGATGTCGAGCAGCTCTGGGCGCAATTGGGCGATGACTACTTCCTGCGTCACACCGCCGGCGACGTGGCCTGGCACACTGACGCGATTTTGCAGCAGCCGGCCGACGGCGGCCCGCTGGTGCTGATCAAGGAAACCACCCAGCGCGAGTTCGAGGGCGGTACGCAGATCTTCATTTATGCACCGGACCAGCACGACTTTTTCGCCGTGACCGTGGCAGCGATGGACCAGCTCAACCTGAACATTCACGATGCCCGGGTCATCACCTCCAGCAGCCAGTTCACTCTCGACACCTATATCGTGCTCGACACCGATGGAGACTCGATCGGCGACAACCCGGCGCGGGTCAAGCAGATCCGCGAAGGCCTGACCGAAGCCCTGCGCAACCCGGACAACTACCCGACCATCATCCAGCGTCGAGTGCCGCGCCAGCTCAAGCATTTCGCGTTTGCGCCACAGGTCACAATCCACAACGATGCTCAGCGTCCGGTGACCGTGCTGGAGCTCAGTGCGCCCGACCGTCCGGGGTTGTTGGCGCGGATCGGCACGATCTTCCTGGAATTCGACTTATCGCTGCAGAACGCCAAGATCGCCACCCTGGGCGAGCGCGTGGAAGACGTGTTCTTCATCACCGATGCGAACAATCAGCCGCTGTCCGACCCGTTGCTGTGCAGCCGCTTGCAGGATGCCATCGTCGAACAGCTGAGCGTCAGCCAGGAACCCGATATCAAACTGTCGCGCATCAGTATCTGAACCAACCATTTTCCCCTGTGGGAATGGACTTCCTGTGGAGAGGGGGCTTGTTGCCCCCTGCACCACACTAGCCCTCCCACATTGAACGAGGCCCCCATGAACAACGCTCTGAACCAGTTGCAGCCCTACCCGTTCGAAAAGCTCCGTGCCCTGCTCGGCAGCGTCACGCCAAACCCGGATAAACGCGCCATTGCGTTATCCATCGGCGAACCGAAACACCGCTCGCCAGCTTTTGTCGCTGAAGCCCTGGCAAGCAATCTGGATCAGATGGCCGTGTACCCGACCACCCTCGGCATTCCGGCCCTGCGTGAAGCCATTGCCGCCTGGTGCGAACGTCGCTTCAGCGTCCCGAACGGCTGGCTCGACCCGGCGCGCAATGTGCTGCCGGTCAATGGCACGCGCGAAGCGCTGTTCGCGTTTACCCAGACCGTGGTCAACCGTGGTGACGACGCGTTGGTGGTCAGCCCGAACCCGTTCTATCAAATCTACGAAGGCGCGGCATTCCTCGCCGGCGCCAAGCCGCATTACCTGCCGTGCCTGGATGAAAACGGCTTCAACCCGGATTTCGACGCTGTTTCGCCGGACATCTGGAAACGCTGCCAGATCCTGTTCCTGTGCTCTCCAGGCAACCCGACCGGCGCGCTGATTCCGGTCGAAACCCTGAAGAAGCTGATCGCCCTGGCTGACGAACACGACTTCGTGATCGCCGCAGACGAATGCTATAGCGAACTGTATTTCGACGAACAAACCCCACCGGCCGGCCTGCTCAGTGCATGCGTCGAACTGGGTCGCAAGGACTTCAAGCGTTGCGTGGTGTTCCACAGCCTGTCCAAGCGTTCCAACCTGCCGGGCCTGCGTTCGGGCTTCGTGGCCGGTGATGCCGATATTCTCAAAGGCTTTCTGCTGTATCGCACCTACCACGGCTGCGCGATGCCGGTTCAGACCCAACTGGCCAGCGTTGCCGCATGGAATGATGAAGTGCATGTACGCGCCAACCGTGCGCTGTACCGCGAGAAATACGATGCGGTGCTGGAGATCCTCAGCCCGGTGATGGAGGTACAGCGTCCGGACGGTGGTTTTTACCTGTGGCCGAATGTGAACGGTGATGACGCGGCGTTCTGCCGTGATCTGTTCGAACAGGAACACGTGACCGTGGTACCGGGCTCCTACTTGTCCCGCGATGTCGATGGCGTCAACCCGGGTGCCGGACGCATACGCATGGCGCTGGTTGCGCCGCTGGCTGAATGCGTGGAAGCGGCCGAGCGCATTCGCGCGTTCATTACCCGCAACAAATAGTCTCCCCGCCCGCACTGTGCAATACAGTGCGGGGGCTTTTTTATAACCAGTAACACATCACTCGCAATTAAAATTCACTGAACTGCAGAGACCTCTTACTCTCATGCAGCGCATCACTGTGCGCACTCACACACAACTTTAGCCTTTACTTCATGGAAGAAGTACCTAATGAACAATATTGAAAACTGCACCCTTATCCAATGGCCCGACGACCAGCAATCCTACGACGCGGCTATCAATGAAAACCCCGGAAATGCAGGATCCACCCTCGGCACACGTCGCAAGCGCTCTCTGATCGCTTATTCGAAGTTGTGGGCAAATGGACGCACGCTCAAAATCGCATTTATCGACGATCCCGACGATGAACACAAACAGAAGATCATCGGGGCGGCCAGTCAGTGGCTGCCCTATATCAATCTGAGTTTCGATTTCGTCGAAGGGCTGGAAGGTGATGTCCGAATTGCGACAAAAAACCCTATTAACAGCTCGATGTTGGGCACCGATGCGCTATTGATTCATCCAGACTGGCCAACCATGGATCTGGGCGTCGAGCCTGAACATGAAGATTTCGAAGTGATCGTGACCCATGAATTCGGACATGCATTAGGGGCGATGCACGAACATCAACACCCCGAAGCCAATATTCCTTGGGATAAACCGAAAGTGTATGAGTTCTACCAAAATCGAGAGATGAATCCACTGACCAAAGAACAAGTCGATATGAACCTGTTTCAGCCCTTCGATACCATCGAAGCGATTTATACGCCTTACGACAGGAAGTCCATCATGCATCACCCCGTGGCTAACACACTGACACTGGGCGATTGGGAAATTCCTATCAACCGCAAGATCAGTAGAAAAGACAAACAACTCATGAAGTTGCTTTATCCAAAACGCTGACAGCCCGACTTCCCGCAATGCGTCATCACCGATCTGGTGATGACGACCGATGCTATGCCACTCCAGCCGTTGCCCCCACAGATTTGTACCAGCGGCGGCTGCAGGGGGGCACCCGTCCGATGCCGTTGACTGTTGCCCCCATGTCGCACGACACAGCTGATCGCCATGGCCTACAGACAAACCCGACCACAGCCGACGCGAAACCGTCCGGTCATGGCATAATCCGTCACCTTTTATTTTCAGCACCTGCAAAGGGGGCAATTCCTTGACCGCTTCAAGCAAAACGTTGCACCTTTTCGGCATCAAAGCCTGCGACACCATGAAAAAGGCGCGCACCTGGCTCGATGAACACGCTGTCAGCTATGACTTTCATGATTACAAAACGGTCGGAATCGACCGTGAACACCTGAGCCAATGGTGCGACGAGCACGGCTGGCAAGTGGTGTTGAACCGTGCAGGCACGACCTTTCGCAAGCTCGACGACGAACGCAAAGCCGATCTCGACCAGCGCAAAGCCATCGAACTGATGCTCGCACAACCTTCGATGATCAAGCGCCCGGTGCTCGATCTCGGTGACCGAACCCTGATTGGCTTCAAGCCAGATATCTACGCGGCAGCGCTCAAGTAAGGCAGCCCGTTCCATTTTGTTAGAGGTATCAACATGTCCACTACCCTGTTCAGCCTGGCCTTTGGTGTCGGCACTCAAAACCGTCAAGGCGCATGGCTGGAAGTGTTTTACGCGCAGCCACTGCTCAACCCGTCGGCCGAACTGGTCGCCGCCATTGCGCCGGTTCTGGGCTACACCGACGGCAATCAGGCCATCGCCTTCAGCACCGCTCAGGCGTCCCAACTGGCCGAAGCGCTGAAAAGCGTCGACGCTGCACAAGCGGCACTGCTGACCCGTCTGGCCGAGAGCCACAAGCCGCTGGTCGCCACGCTGCTGGCCGAAGATGCACAGCTGAGCTCCACGCCTGAGGCTTACCTCAAGCTGCACCTGCTGTCCCATCGCCTGGTCAAGCCGCACGGCCTGAACCTCGCCGGGATCTTCCCGTTGCTGCCGAACGTGGCCTGGACCAGCCAGGGCGCGATCGATCTGGCCGAACTGGCCGAGCATCAACTGGAAGCCCGTCTGCGCGGCGAGCTGCTGGAAGTGTTCTCGGTGGACAAGTTCCCGAAAATGACCGACTACGTGGTACCGGCCGGCGTGCGTATCGCTGACGCGGCGCGTATTCGCCTGGGCGCTTACGTGGGCGAAGGCACCACCGTGATGCACGAAGGTTTCGTCAACTTCAACGCCGGCACCGAAGGCCCGGGCATGATCGAAGGCCGAGTGTCGGCGGGCGTTTTCGTTGGCAAGGGTTCGGACCTGGGCGGCGGCTGCTCGACCATGGGCACCCTGTCGGGCGGCGGCAACATCGTGATCAAGGTCGGCGAAGGCTGCCTGATCGGCGCCAACGCCGGTATCGGTATCCCGCTGGGCGACCGCAACACCGTTGAGTCGGGCCTGTACGTGACCGCTGGTACCAAAGTGGCGCTGCTGGACGAAAACAACAAACTGGTCAAAGTCGTGAAGGCGCGTGAACTGGCCGGTCAACCTGACCTGCTGTTCCGTCGCAATTCGGAGACCGGTGCCGTGGAATGCAAAACCCATAAATCGGCCATCGAACTGAACGAAGCGCTGCACGCTCACAACTAAACAGAGCGTCAAACGATCACCTGAACTTGTAGGAGCGAGGCTTGCCCGCGAAGCTTTTGGCGCCAGTAATGACGCCTTCGCGAGCAAGCTTCGCTCCTACACAGGTCCGGCGTAGACCCGACCATCAGGTCAGGAGTACACACCGCCCATGTTCACCAGGGCCCGATAGCATGATGATTCCCTCTCCCTGGCGCGCCGATTTTCCGGCCATCGCCGCCCTGCAACGGCAAGACCAGACTTATCTGGACAACGCCGCCACCACGCAAAAACCTCAAGCCCTGCTGGATGCCCTGGCGCATTACTACGCCAACGGCGCGGCCAACGTGCATCGGGCGCAACACTTGCCCGGCGCCCATGCCACCCAGGCGTTCGAAGACAGCCGCAGCAAAGTCGCGCAATGGCTCAATGCCGGCGATTGCGGGCAGATCATCTTTACCCACGGCGCGACGTCCGCGCTGAACCTCCTGGCCTATGGCCTGGAACACGTATTCAATCCGGGCGATGAAATTGTCATCAGCGCTCTGGAGCATCACGCCAACCTGTTGCCGTGGCAGCAACTGGCCCACCGTCGCGACTTGAAACTGGTGATCCTGCCACTGGATGCCGACGGCTTGATTGACCTTGAAGCTGCCGCTCACTTGATCGGCCCTCGTACCCGCCTGCTGGCGGTCAGTCAGCTGTCCAACGTGCTCGGTGCCTGGCAGCCGTTGCCCGCGTTACTGGCGATGGCCAAAGCGCACAACGCGCTGACCGTGGTCGACGGCGCTCAAGGCGTGGTGCATGGTCGGCATGACGTGCAGGCGCTGGGTTGCGACTTCTATGTGTTTTCCAGCCACAAGCTCTACGGCCCGGATGGCCTGGGTGCGCTGTTCGGTCGTCATGAAGCGCTCGAACAACTGCGCCCGTGGCAGTTCGGCGGCGAAATGGTGCTGGATGCCAACTACCACGACGCACGCTTTCGTCCCGCGCCGCTGGGGTTCGAGGCGGGTACGCCACCGATTTCCAGCGTGATTGGCCTGGGGGCGACCCTGGACTATCTGGCCGGGCTGGATCAGGACGCCGTGTCCGCCCATGAAGCGGCGCTGCATGACTATCTGCTCAAAGGCCTTGAGGCGCGCAACGGCATTCGTCTGCTGGGCAAGCCGCAACTGGCACTGGCCAGTTTTGTCGTCGAGGGTGTGCATAACGCTGATCTGGCGCATTTGCTGACCGAACAGGGAATCGCCGTACGCGCCGGTCATCATTGCGCCATGCCGTTGCTCAAAAGCTTTGAACTGGCCGGGGCGATTCGGGTGTCGTTGGCGCTGTACAACGACTCCGAAGACCTTGAGCGTTTTTTTGAAGCGCTGGATCAGGCCCTGGAGTTGTTGCGATGACCTTGCCCGCCGATGCCGTCACCGCGCTGGATACTTTTCAGCAGGCTGCAAGCTGGGAACAGCGGGCGCGGCTGCTGATGCAATGGGGTGACCGTCTGCCGCCGTTGAGTGATGTGGATAAAGTCGAAGCCAACCGCGTGCATGGCTGTGAAAGCCAGGTGTGGCTGGTCGGCACGTTGCAGGACGGGCACTGGCAATTCAGCGCCAGCAGCGATGCGCGGTTGATTCGCGGATTGGTGGCGCTGCTGCTGGCGCGGGTCAACGGCTTGTCCGCCGTTGAGTTGCAGCAGGTGGATTTGGCGGATTGGTTTAATCAGCTGGGGCTGGGCCGCCAATTGTCCCAGTCCCGCAGTAATGGCCTCAATGCCGTGTTACAGCGGATGCGTGAACTGGCCGCCTGACCGATCGTTCCCACGCTCTGCGTGGGAATGCCTCAAGGGACGCTCCGCGTTCCAGCTCTAGAAAGGGACGCGGAGCGTCCCGGGCTGCATTCCCACGCAGAGCGTGGGAACGATCAGTATCAGGCAGGCTTGATGCGATCGGCGGGGCGACGCACACCCGCCACAATCTTATCCACAGCCTTGGTCGCCGCGACCATGCCGAACGTCGCCGTCACCATCATCACCGCGCCAAAGCCCCCGGCGCAGTCGAGCTTCACGCCATCACCGACAAAACTCTTCTGCAAGCAAATGCTGCCATCCGGTTTCGGGTAGCGCAGTTGCTCGGTGGAGAACACGCAGGGCACGCTGTAGTGACGGGTCACGGTGCGGGAGAAGCCGTAGTCGCGGCGCAACGTGGAGCGCACTTTCGAGGCCAGGGGATCGTTGAACGTGCGGTTCAAGTCACAGACCTGGATCAGTGTCGGGTCAATCTGCCCGCCCGCGCCGCCGGTGGTGATGATCTGGATCTTGCGCCGCTTGCACCAGGCGATCAGCGCGGCTTTGGCGTTGACGCTGTCGATGCAGTCGATCACGCAGTCGATGTTCGGCGTGATGTACTCGGCCATGGTTTCACGGGTGACGAAATCCGCTACGGCGTGAACGGTGCAGTCCGGGTTGATCCCGCGCAGGCGCTCGGCCATCACTTCGACCTTGGGCTTGCCGACGGTGCTGTCCAGCGCATGCAGTTGACGGTTGACGTTGCTGACACAGACGTCGTCCAGGTCGAACAGCGAAATCTCGCCCACGCCGCAGCGGGCAACAGCTTCCGCCGCCCAGGAACCGACGCCACCGACGCCGACGATCGCCACATGGGCCGCGCGCAAACGCTCCAGGCCTTCGATGCCATACAAGCGGGCAATGCCAGCAAACCGCGGATCTTCTGTACTCATGACCATTACCCCAAAAACCGGCGCGCATTATAGGGCCGTCGGCGGCCAAGAGCATCTTTGGGTCTATAAACGGCGGTCTTGACTGCCTTAATTGCCTACAAATTTATTGGAATTGGGCTACAACGCCCCGGTCAAAGAACTTAAGTCGACTTGGATTGCCCAACGTCCGGCATTTCCCTGTCCGCTGTACGGTCAGTGAACGCCCAGTGTAGGATGCGCGCCCCCGCCCCTTGGCAGCCGGCCGCCGACCGTTCCTTCGTTCAGTAGCCCCTGGAACCTGAAATAGCTATGTCATCGCGTAAATTTGGACTCAACCTGGTCGTGGTTCTTGCAATCGCCGCCTTGTTCACCGGTTTCTGGGCGCTGGTCAATCGCCCCGTCACCGCCCCCAACTGGCCTGAGCAGATCTCCGGCTTTTCGTACTCGCCGTTTCAACAAGGCCAGTACCCGCAAAAAGCCCAGTACCCGACCGACGATGAAATGCGTCGCGACCTGGAGATCATGAGCAAGCTGACGGACAACATCCGGACCTACTCGGTCGACGGCACGCTGGAGAACATTCCCAAACTGGCGGAAGAATTCGGCCTGCGGGTGACCCTGGGTATCTGGATCAGCCCGGATGAAGAGCGCAACGAGCGCGAGATCACCCGCGCCATCGAAATCGCCAACACCTCGCGCAGCGTGGTTCGCGTGATTGTCGGTAACGAGGCGATCTTCCGTAAGGAAATCACTGCAGCAGAGCTGAGCCTGATCCTGGATCGCGTCCGCGCGGCCGTAAAGGTTCCGGTCACCACCTCCGAACAGTGGCACGTCTGGGAAGAAAACCCGAGCCTGGCCAAGCACGTCGACCTGATCGCGGCTCACGTTTTGCCCTACTGGGAGTTCGTTCCGGTGGACAAGGCCGGTCAGTTCGTTCTCGACCGCGCCCGTGACCTGAAAAAGATGTTTCCGAAAAAACCGCTGCTGCTCTCCGAGGTCGGCTGGCCGAGCAACGGCCGCATGCGCGGTGGCGCCGATGCGTCGCCGGCGGACCAGGCGATTTACCTGCGCACGCTGGTCAACAAGCTCAACCGCCAAGGCTTCAACTACTTCGTGATCGAAGCGTTCGACCAACCGTGGAAAGCCAGCGACGAAGGTTCGGTGGGCGCGTATTGGGGCGTATTCAACGCCGCACGCCAGCAGAAATTCAACTTCGAAGGCCCGGTCGTCGCGATCCCGCAATGGCGCGTGCTGGCTATCGGCTCGGTAGTGCTGGCACTGCTGTCCCTGACCCTGCTGATGATCGACGGCTCGGCCCTGCGTCAACGTGGCCGTACCTTCCTGACCTTTATCGCGTTCCTCTGCGGTTCGGTATTGGTGTGGATCGGTTATGACTACAGCCAGCAATACAGCACCTGGTTCAGCCTGACGGTGGGCTTCCTGCTCGCCCTCGGTGCACTCGGGGTGTTTATCGTTCTGCTGACCGAGGCCCACGAACTGGCCGAAGCGGTCTGGACCCACAAACGCCGGCGCGAATTCCTGCCAGTGGTGGGTGATTCGGACTACCGACCGAAAGTGTCGATTCACGTACCTTGCTACAACGAGCCGCCGGAGATGGTCAAACAGACCCTCAACGCCCTGGCCAACCTCGACTATCCGGACTTCGAAGTCCTGATCATCGACAACAACACCAAAGACCCGGCGGTCTGGGAACCGGTGCGCGATTATTGCGAAACCCTCGGCCCGCGCTTCAAGTTCTTCCACGTGGCACCGTTGGCCGGTTTCAAGGGTGGCGCGCTGAATTACCTGATTCCGCATACCGCCAAGGACGCCGAAGTGATTGCGGTGATCGACTCGGACTACTGCGTCGACCCGAACTGGCTCAAGCACATGGTGCCGCACTTCGCCGATCCGAAAATTGCTGTTGTGCAGTCGCCACAGGATTACCGCGACCAGAACGAAAGCACCTTCAAGAAGCTCTGCTACGCGGAATACAAAGGCTTCTTCCACATCGGCATGGTCACCCGCAACGACCGTGACGCGATCATCCAGCACGGCACCATGACCATGACCCGGCGCTCGGTACTCGAGGAACTGGGCTGGGCCGACTGGTGCATCTGTGAAGACGCTGAGTTGGGTCTGCGCGTGTTCGAAAAAGGCCTGTCGGCGGCGTATTACCACGACAGCTACGGCAAAGGCCTGATGCCTGATACCTTTATCGACTTCAAGAAACAGCGTTTCCGCTGGGCCTATGGAGCGATTCAGATCATCAAGCGTCACACCGCCAGCCTGCTGCGCGGCAAGGACACCGAACTGACCCGTGGCCAGCGTTACCACTTCCTCGCGGGCTGGTTGCCGTGGGTGGCGGACGGCATGAACATCTTCTTCACCGTCGGCGCGCTGTTGTGGTCGGCAGCGATGATCATCGTGCCGCAACGGGTCGATCCGCCGTTGTTGATTTTCGCGATCCCGCCATTGGCGCTGTTCGTGTTCAAGGTCGGCAAGATCATCTTCCTGTACCGCCGTGCGGTTGGAGTCAACCTGAAGGATGCGTTCTGCGCGGCATTGGCAGGGCTGGCGTTGTCGCACACCATCGCCAAAGCGGTGCTGTACGGTTTCTTCACCAGCAGCATTCCGTTCTTCCGCACCCCGAAAAACGCCGATAATCACGGCTTCTGGGTAGCCATTTCGGAAGCGCGTGAAGAGGTGTTCATCATGCTGTTGTTGTGGGGCGCGGCGCTGGGGATCTTCCTGGTGCAGGGCCTGCCGAGCAACGACATGCGCTTCTGGGTGACCATGTTGCTGGTGCAGTCGCTGCCATACCTGGCGGCGCTGATCATGGCGTTCCTGTCGTCGCTGCCCAAACCGGTGGCTGAAGCCACGACCGCACCGGCGGTCTAAATCAGTACAGATGCACTAAACGGCGGCCAATGGCCGCCGTTTTGCTTTAAGATAACCGCCATTTTGCAGGCCTTGGCGTGATATACGGTCTTGTCATCCGAACTCAATCCCTGTGGGAGCGGGCTTGCCCGCGATGAGGCCGGAACATTCAAGATCCATGTTGACTGTGCCGACGCCTTCGCGGGCAAGCCCGCTCCCACATTTGCCCGTGCCCAAATTTCAAGTTTCCGGAGTCTTACATGACGGCCCACGCCGACCTTTCGCCGACCCTTCAACTCGCCATCGACCTGATCCGCCGTCCATCCGTGACGCCGGTCGACGCCGATTGCCAGAAGCAGATGATGCAGCGCCTGGGCGATGCCGGGTTCAAGCTGGAACCGATGCGCATCGAAGATGTGGATAACTTCTGGGCGACCCACGGTAAACACGAAGGCCCGGTGCTGTGCTTCGCCGGCCACACCGACGTGGTTCCGACCGGCCCGGTAACAGCTTGGCAGATCGACCCGTTCAACGCGGTGATCGACGAACACGGCATGCTTTGCGGCCGTGGCGCGGCCGACATGAAAGGCAGCCTGGCCTCCATGACCGTGGCAGCCGAGCGCTTCGTCGCTGACTACCCGGATCACAAGGGCAAGGTCGCTTTCCTGATCACCAGCGACGAAGAAGGCCCGGCGCATCACGGCACCAAGGCTGTGATCGAACGCCTCGCCGCCCGTAAGGAACGTCTGGACTGGTGCATCGTCGGCGAACCGTCGAGCACCACCTTGGTCGGTGACGTGGTCAAGAACGGCCGTCGCGGCTCCCTCGGCGCCAAATTGACCGTGCGCGGTGTGCAGGGTCACGTGGCCTATCCGCACCTGGCGAAGAACCCTATCCACCTCGCTGCCCCGGCGCTGGCCGAGCTCGCCGCCGAACACTGGGACCACGGCAACGATTTCTTCCCGCCGACCAGTTTCCAGATTTCCAACGTCAATTCCGGTACCGGCGCGACCAACGTGATCCCGGGTGATCTGGTGGCGGTGTTCAACTTCCGCTTCTCCACCGAGTCCACCGTCGAAGGCCTGCAAAAACGCGTCGCCGATATTCTCGACAAACATGGCCTGGACTGGCACATCGACTGGGCGCTGTCCGGCTTGCCGTTCCTCACCGAACCGGGCGCCCTGCTCGACGCGGTGTCGGCGAGCATCAAGGACATCACCGGTCGCGAAACGCAAGCTTCCACCAGCGGCGGTACTTCCGACGGGCGCTTCATCGCGACCATGGGCACTCAGGTTGTCGAACTGGGCCCGGTCAACGCGACGATTCACCAGGTCAACGAGCGCGTACTGGCGGCCGATCTCGACGTGCTGACCGAAATCTACTACCAGACCCTGATCAAGTTGCTCGCCTGATGCTCGCGTGTCCGATCTGCAGCGAACCGCTGAACGCGGTGGACAACGGCGTGGCTTGCCCCGCCGGGCATCGTTTCGACCGTGCGCGGCAGGGTTACCTGAACCTGTTGCCGGTGCAGCATAAAAACAGCCGCGACCCTGGGGATAACCTGGCGATGGTCGAAGCCCGTCGCGACTTTTTGAACGCCGGCCATTACGCGCCGGTGGCCAAGCGTCTGGCGGAACTGGCGGCGCAGTACGCGCCCCAACGCTGGCTGGACATCGGTTGTGGCGAGGGTTACTACACCGCGCAAATCGCCGAAGCCTTGCCCAACGCTGACGGCTACGCCCTGGACATTTCCCGGGAAGCGGTCAAACGCGCCTGCAAACGCAACCCTGCCCTGACCTGGTTGATCGCCAGCATGGCGCGGGTGCCGCTGGCCTCAGGCAGTTGCCAGTTTCTCGCCAGCGTTTTCAGCCCGCTGGACTGGGAAGAAGCCAAGCGCCTGCTTAGCCCCGGCGGCGGCTTGATGAAAGTCGGGCCGACCAGCGGCCATCTGATGGAGTTGCGCGAGCGACTGTACGACGAAGTCCGCGAGTACACCGATGACAAGCATTTGGCGCTGGTGCCGGAAGGCATGGCGCTGCAGCACAGCGAAACCCTGGAGTTCAAACTGACGTTGGTCAGTGGTCAGGATCGCGCGAACCTGTTGGCCATGACACCCCACGGCTGGCGCGCCAGTGCCGAACGCCGGGCGGCGGTTATCGAACAGGCCGAGCCGTTCGAGGTCACTGTTTCGATGCGCTACGATTATTTTGTTCTTCAATAAACTCTTAAAATTTGGTCTTGAGCAAACAGCTTGAGGCCGGCTAAATCCGCGAATGGATTTTTCAGAACCGCAGTGAGGACATCCATGCGCCAACCCGATATCGAGATTTACCTGAAAGACGCCGACGTCGACTACAAGGCCATCGCGGCCTGGCTCGGCGCGGCTTTAGGCCCGTGCACCGACTGGGTTCAGAAAGGCCAGACCTACAAGTGCAAGGCCGGCAGCGTGCCGGTCACCTGGCTGCCGAAAGCCGTTGGCAAATGGAACAGCCTGTACCTGGAAAGCGACCAGACCCCATGGGAAGACGACATCGCCTGCGCCCGCGCAGCCTTTGCCGCGCTGAACGTCGAAGTGCGTTGCGCGCCGGGTAGCTGGGTCGAGGAAGAAGGTGAAGAAACGGCCGATCGCTGGATGCGCATCAGCGCCGATGGTGAAGAAGAAATCACCTGGAAAACCGCCTGACATTGATCGTTCCCGCGCTCTGCGTGGGAATGCCTCAACGGACGCTCCGCGTTCGGCTTTTGATGGGACGCGGAGCGTCCCGGGCTGCGTTCCCACGCAGAGCGTGGGAACGATCTTCAGAGGCCTACAACGTCTTCGGCCTGCAAGCCCTTCTCGCCGGTCACCACCGCATACTCAACCTGCTGACCTTCAGTCAGCGAGCGATGACCTTCGCCGCGGATCGCGCGGTAGTGCACGAACACGTCCACCCCGTCCTCGCGCTGAATGAAGCCATAGCCCTTGGCGTCGTTAAACCACTTCACATTGCCGGTTTCGCGTGTAGCCATATCTAGTTACCCCTTATTTTTATTTTGAAGGGCCGAGTATATGACAGACGCAAAAACTCTCAACTCAACTTTACTTAGGCGCTTTTTTGCCGATTTTCGGCGAATACGGCACACTATCGGCCGCCCGAGCATTTGCTTGGTTTTATCCACTCACGCAGAAGCCGTATGACCCGTTCCCCGTTCCGCCGTCTTGTGTTTGGCACCCTGCGCCGACTGCTGTACCTCTGGGTTCGCTCGGAGACGATCAATCAGTCGTCGTTCACCCTTGACCTCGACCGCAGCCGGCCGGTGTTCTACGTCCTGCAAAATCCTTCACTGACCGACCTCGCCGTGGTCGATACCGAATGCAGCAAGGCCGGCCTGCCCCGCCCGGTGTTGCCGGTATCGGTGGGTGCGCTGGTGGAGCCCGCAGCGTTCTTTTACCTGACGCCGGAGCCCGACTGGCTCGGCCGTCAGGACAAACGCGGTGCGCCGCCGACCCTGACCCGTCTGGTCAGCGCCCTGAGCCAGAACGCCGCCGAAGACGCGCAGATCATTCCGGTGAGCGTGTTCTGGGGCCAGTCGCCGGACAGCGAATCGAGCCCGTGGAAACTGCTGTTCGCCGACAGCTGGGCCGTCACCGGGCGTTTGCGTCGACTGCTGAGCATCATGATTCTGGGGCGCAAAACCCGGGTGCAGTTCTCGGCGCCGATTCATTTGCGTGAACTGATCGATCACAACAAAGGTCACGAGCGCACCGTACGCATGGCCCAGCGGATCCTGCGGGTACACTTTCGCAACCTGAAAGCTGCGGTAATCGGCCCGGACATTTCCCACCGCCGCAACCTGGTCAAAGGCCTGCTCAATCAACCCTCGGTCAAACAGGCGATCCTCGACGAAGCCGAGCGCGAGAACATCTCCCCGGAAAAAGCCAAGGCCCAGGCCTTGCGCTATGGAAACGAGATCGCCTCGGACTACACCTACACCGCGATCCGCTTTCTGGAAGTGGTGCTGAGCTGGTTCTGGAACAAGATCTACGACGGGATCAAGGTCAACCACATCGAAGGTGTGCAGAAAGTCGCCCAGGGTCACGAAGTGATCTACGTGCCGTGCCACCGCAGCCACATCGACTACCTGCTGCTCTCCTATTTGCTGTTCCGCAACGGCCTGACCCCGCCGCACATTGCCGCCGGGATCAACCTCAACATGCCGGTGATCGGTAGCCTGCTGCGCCGTGGCGGGGCGTTCTTCATGCGCCGCACCTTCAAGGGCAACCCGCTCTATACCTCGGTGTTCAACGAATACCTGCACACCCTGTTCACCAAAGGCTTCCCGGTTGAGTACTTCGTCGAGGGCGGCCGCTCGCGCACCGGGCGCATGCTGCAACCGAAAACCGGGATGCTCGCGATCACCCTGCGCAGCTTCCTGCGTTCATCGCGCATGCCGATCGTCTTCGTGCCGGTGTACATCGGCTATGAGCGCGTGCTGGAAGGCCGCACCTACCTCGGCGAACTGCGTGGCGCGAGCAAGAAGAAAGAATCGATCTTCGACATTTTCAAAGTCATCGGCGCGCTCAAACAGCGCTTCGGTCAGGTCGCGGTCAACTTTGGCGAGCCGATCAAACTGGCGGAATTCCTTGACAGCGAACAACCAGACTGGCGCCAACAGGAACTCGGTCCGCAGTTCAAACCGGCCTGGCTCAACGAAACCACCAACCGCCTCGGCGAGAAAGTCGCACAGCATTTGAATGAAGCGGCGGCGATCAACCCGGTGAATCTAGTAGCCCTGGCGTTGCTGTCCACCAGCCGCCTGGCCCTGGACGATCGCGCCATGGCGCGGGTGCTCGATCTGTATCTGGCGTTGTTGCGCAAGGTTCCCTACTCCTCGCATACCACCCTGCCGGAAGGTGACGGACGGGCGCTGATCGAGCACGTGAAGGACATGGACCTGCTGTCCGAGCAAAGCGATGCGCTGGGCAAGATTCTGTACCTGGACGAACAAAACGCCGTCCTGATGACCTACTACCGCAACAACGTGCTGCACATCTTCGCGTTGCCGTCGTTGCTGGCGAGTTTCTTCCAGAGCACCTCGCGCATGAGCCGCGAGCAGATCCTGCGCTACACCCGCGCGCTGTATCCGTACCTGCAATCGGAGCTGTTCATTCGCTGGTCGATGGACGAACTCGATGCCGTTATCGATCAATGGCTCGAAGCTTTCGTCGAGCAAGGCCTGCTGCGTTTCGAAAAAGACGTGTACCTGCGCCCGGCACCGAGCTCACGGCATTTCGTACTACTGACGCTACTGTCGAAAAGCATCGCCCAGACCTTGCAGCGCTTCTACATGACTGTTTCCTTGCTGCTCAACAGCGGCCAGAACAGCATCAGCGCCGAAGAACTGGAAGATTTGTGCACGGTCATGGCCCAGCGCCTGTCGATCCTCCACGGCCTGAACGCCCCGGAGTTCTTCGACAAGAGCCTGTTCCGTCACTTCATCCAGACAATGCTGGACCTCGACGTGCTGCGCCGCGACGAAGCCGGCAAGCTGAGCTATCACAAACTGCTCGGCGAACTGGCCGAAGGTGCGGCCAAACGGGTACTGCCGGCGGAGATTCGCTTGTCGATCCGCCAGGTGGCGCTGCATCGCAGTGAAGATGCGGCGGATCAAGTTTAGTTGGGGTTACCTGTAACTTTCTGACAATGATTATAAGAACAAGGACGTTCTTATAACCACCAAGTTATGAATTAATAGAGATCCTCTACAACTAATCCCGATACGGATATCGCGATGAACCCATTAGAAAATATCAACCCATACGTAACGCTCACCTTTAGTTTGCCTGAAGACTTTCTGCCGCCCAGCGGTGGCGAAGGCGAAACTTATATAAGTGTTCATACCGCGAACTCTTCCACCCCCATCAAAGTGGCGCAATCCCGTGACCCCGTACTGCGTAGTGGGCGCTGGAACTTTTCATTTGCACACAACTATTCCGATGTCAGCGTTAAATACCTTGTCACCGTCAGCATGACCCACAACGGCGTTCCACTGCTGATTGACCTGGACTACTTCGTGATCGTACATCGTGCTCCGCACCGACAAATCCTGCACCTTAGCCCCATCGGCCGCCTCTACCTCCAGGCACAGGAGCCTCAAGCGATTCAACCTGAACACGCAGTAACCGTTGTTGCCCACGAGCACGACAATACGGCTGCACAATTGACGCAAATACATATCAGCGAAAAAATGGCGGAAGCGTTTTACCTGGAATACGATCCAGACACTGTCGTACCTGGTAAACGCTATACGCTGACAGCCACTGAAAATGAATACCGCAATTCAATTGCGGTATCTCCAGGATCCGTTGTACTTAAACCCTTTAGTAAAACCTGAAAAAAGCGCTTATCAAAAGATTCATGGGGCGAAATCACCGGAAAAATCCGTTAAATGGTCAAAGGCCAGGTGCCGCTGCCGTTTCATCTGAGTTACGATCCAACGCAGGTCAAACCGGGCCATCGTTATTCGGTTAGCGCACGGATCGAAGTGAATGGCGAACTGATGTTCATCACCACCGAACATCATGCCGTGCAGCTGGATGGCAGCGATCCGCAGCCACTGAAAATCCGCGTCGACGCCGCCCGCTAATTCTCTATTTTGAACAAGGAAGCCGCCATGCTCCGCCCTACTCTTCGCTTCGCCGGCCTGTGCGCAGGCTTGATGATCTGCGCCAACGCCTTGGCCTTGTCGCTCAATGACCTGTCGCAACAAGACGCCACAGGAGGTCTCAAGGACGCTCTGACCCAAGGCGCGCAACTGGCCGTTAAACAACTCGGCGCGCCTGGTGGCTTCAGCAACAACCCGGACGTGAAAATCGAACTGCCGGGCAAGCTGGGCAAGGTCGCCAAGAAAATGAAACAGTTCGGCATGGGCGATCAGGTCGATCAACTGGAAACCAGCATGAACAAAGCGGCTGAGGCGGCCGTGACACAGGCTCAGCCGATTCTGGTGGATGCGGTGAAGAAGATGACCGTGGAGGATGCCAAGGGGATTCTCGGCGGCGGCAAGGACTCGGCGACTCAGTACCTGAGCAAAACCAGCCGCGAGCAGATCCGCACCAAGTTCCTGCCAATCGTCAAACAAGCCACCGACCAGGTCGGCCTGGCCCAGCAGTACAACGCGTTCGCCGGACAAGCGGCGACCCTGGGCGTGCTGGATGCGAAAAACGCCAACATCGAAGGCTACGTGACCGAGCAAGCGTTGAACGGTTTGTTCGAGATGATTGGCAAGCAGGAACAAACCATTCGCCAGAACCCTGCGGCGGCGGCGACCAGTTTGGCGAAGAAGGTGTTTGGTACGTTGTAATTTTCCAAGTGCAACTCATCACGAAAAGCCCGCTGACCTTTGAAGGTTCAGCGGGCTTTTTTTTGCGCTACTGTTGCGGATCCAGATTATCCAGCACGCGATTTACCGACAACTCCGCTAGTGAAATCATTTGTTGAATCCCCAGCACCAAGTTGCACGTGGGGCCGGTCAGGTCGAAGGCTAACTCACTGGCCATGACATTGGCCGTGGCAAGGGTTTCACAGGCATGAGCCAGGAGAGTTTCGGAATCGACGTTTGGACCGATGACGAAAATCGTACTGGGACGACGATCGGCTTTGGCCTTTTTTTCGGCCGCTGGGGCGAGATAATGATCGAGCGCGCGGATCGCTGCGTCGTGGAGTTTCCTGGAATTGAGGAAAGCGTAAGGGGAAACCGGATCAGTTTCTGTTTCTATTTCTGGTTCTGCTTCGGGGGGATTTGGACTGTCTTTGATCATTGTGTAGCTCCTGAAGTAATGGAGCTGCCACCGATCGCTGCGAAACGAATTTAAGGTGGCAGCTGTACGCAGGTTCGCAGACCGGGACTTCAGGAACCCGGCATACCCGAAGGTATCCCGCGCACAGCCGCCATAACACAGGCGTAAAAAAGCGCCCGCTTTCGGATGGTGGACGCTGTGCGTCTGAAGTTTAACCGGGCTGCGAAACCCGGTCGCTGCTTTTTGCAGCGACAGTCAAAGGCTAGAGGTCGCACTTCCGACGGACAACCTGAAAATCATGTGGGAAGGTTCTGATGATTTGACTGCCCAATAAACATCGTCGACTTTCAGGACGCCACATCGCGGGCAAGCCTCGCTTCTACAAGTGGGGCTGCGTATGTCTGAGAGGGATTGGTTGGCTGTCAGGCCGCCAAGATCAAAAGATCGCAGCCTTCGGCAGCTCCTACATGGGGTTGTTTACACCCGCGAGGGATTGGTCGTCTGTGAGGCCGCCTTCGCGGGCAAGCCTCGCTCCTACAAAAAGCCATCGCCGTACCCCCCCCTCACCACTCCACAGGCCGAGCGTTAGCTCGCCTGCCGCTTTTGATCTGGCTTTTGATCTTGATCTGCCCGCCCCTTCGGGAGGCTGAGTGGAGGTGTTCATCTGGGGATTGGCGCGTAGCGCCGTTCGACGCAGTCGAACCCATCGCATGTAGGTCGTAGCGAAGCAGACCGTAGGGCGATGCCCCCAGATGGATACCGGAGCGAAGGAACGCCGAGCCTCAGCGAGGGGCCGGACGCTTGGGGCGAAGCCTTTTGCTTACTTTTCGGCGTCTGGAAAAGTGAGTCGCCGTAAGGGCGAAACCCTAAGCCGCCGTTACCGCAGCAACGGATATGTACACAACCCAACCAAGAGCATGGTCGGCCCGAAGGCCGCCAAGACCAAACAATCACACAGACTCTTTACGGACCCTGAACCAAGCCGCATACAACGCCGGCAAAAACAGCAACGTCAACGCCGTCGCCACAATCAGCCCGCCCATGATCGCCACCGCCATCGGCCCGAAAAACACACTGCGCGACAATGGAATCATCGCCAACACCGCCGCCAGCGCGGTCAGCACAATCGGTCGGAACCGCCGCACCGTCGCCTCGATAATCGCCTGCCAGGGCTTAAGCCCGGCAGCGATATCCTGCTCAATCTGATCAACCAGAATCACCGAGTTACGCATGATCATCCCGGACAAGGCGATGGTCCCGAGCATCGCCACAAAACCGAACGGCTGGCGGAACACCATCAGAAACAGCGTCACACCAATCAGCCCCAGTGGCGCCGTCAGAAACACCATCACCGTGCGCGAGAAACTGCGCAGTTGCAGCATCAGCAACGTCAGCACCACCACGATAAACAACGGCACACCGGCCTTCACCGAGTTCTGCCCGCGCGCCGAGTCTTCCACCGTACCGCCGACGTCCAGCAGATAGCCGTCCGGCAGTTCGGCGCGAATCGGATCGAGGGTCGGCATGATTTGCTGCACCAGCGTCGCCGGCTGTTCCTTGCCGTAGATATCGGCGCGAACCGTCACGTTGGGCAGGCGGTTACGGTGCCAGATGATGCCTTCTTCGAAGCCGTATTCCAGCGTCGCAATCTGCGACAGGGCCACGCTGCGACCATTGTCGGTCGGCACGGCCAGGCTTGGCAGCAACGCCAATTCGGTGCGCTCATGCACCGTGCCGCGCAGCAGGATTTCGATCAATTCATTGTCTTCGCGGTACTGGCTGACGCTGGCACCGGTCAGCGAGCTTCGCAGAAAACCCGAGAGGTTCGTCGTGCTCACACCCAGCGCCCGGGCGCGGTCCTGATCGACGTTCAGGTAAACGACTTTGCTCGGCTCTTCCCAGTCCAGATGCACGTTGGCCACGTGTGGGTTCTCGCGAACCTTGGCCGCGACTTTACGGGCCAATGCGCGGACTTCCTCGATGTGCTCACCGGTGACCCGAAACTGCACCGGATAGCCAACCGGTGGGCCGTTCTCCAGCCGTGTAACCCGCGAGCGCAGCGCCGGGAATTGTTCGTTGAGGGTTTCAATCAGCCAGGTGCGCAGGGTTTCGCGGTCCTCGATGGTTTTGGCCAGGACGACAAACTGGGCGAAGCTCGCTGCCGGAAGTTGCTGATCCAGCGGCAGGTAGAAACGCGGCGAACCGGTGCCGACGTAAGCCACGTAGTTATCGATCCCGGCGTGATCCTTGAGCAGGCCTTCGAGGCGTTTGACCTCATCGGCGGTGTTACTCAGGGAGGCACCTTCGGCCAGCTTCAGATCGACCATCAACTCCAGCCGCCCCGAAGCCGGGAAAAATTGCTGCGGCACGAAACGGAACAGCACCACTGACGCGACGAACATCACGATGGTCAGGACGATCACCGTTTTGCGCCGGCGCACGCACCACTCCACCAGGCGCCTGACGCGCTGATAGAACGGCGTGCCATAAGGGTCGGGTTGGCCGTCGCCGGTGCCATGTTTGGCGGCGTGAATTTTCGCCAGGTCCGGCAGGAGTTTTTCCCCCAGATAAGGCACAAAGACCACGGCGGCAACCCACGACGCCAACAGCGCGATGGTCACCACCTGGAAAATCGAGCGGGTGTATTCGCCGGTGCCCGATTGCGCGGTGGCAATTGGCAGGAAACCGGCAGCGGTGATCAGCGTTCCGGTGAGCATCGGGAACGCAGTGCTGGTCCAGGCGTAGCTGGCGGCTTTGACCCGGTCGAAGCCCTGCTCCATTTTGATCGCCATCATTTCCACGGCGATGATCGCGTCGTCCACCAGCAACCCCAGCGCCAATACCAGCGCGCCAAGGGAAATCTTGTGCAGGCCTATCCCTAAGTAATACATGCAGGCGAACGTCATCGCCAACACCAGCGGAATCGCCAGTGCTACGACCATGCCGGTGCGCACACCGAGGGAGAAGAAGCTCACCAGCAACACAATCGCCAGCGCCTCCACCAGTACCTGGACGAACTCGCCGACACCGGTTTTCACCGCGGCGGGTTGATCGGACACCTTGCGCAGTTGCATGCCAGCCGGGAGGTTTTTCTGGATCCGGGCGAATTCGACCTCCAGCGCTTTGCCCAGAATCAGAATGTCGCCACCGCTTTTCATGGCCACGGCCAGGCCGATGGCGTCTTCAGCCATGAAGCGCATGCGCGGCGCCGGTGGATCGTTGAAACCACGACGAACGTTCGCTACATCGCCAATGCGGAACGTGCGATCACCGACCCGGATCGGGAAGTTCTTGATCTCGTCGACCGTCTGAAAATTCCCCGAAACCCGTAGCTGCAAACGCTCGCTGGTGGTTTCGAAGAAACCTGCATTGGACATCGCGTTCTGCTCTTCAAGCGCCTGCTGCACCGTCGCCAACGGCAATCCGAGGGTGGCCAGTTTGACGTTGGAAAGCTCGATCCAGATCTTCTCGTCCTGCAGCCCGAGCAAGTCGACCTTGCCCACATCCTTGACCCGTTGCAGCTGAATCTGGACGCGGTCGGCGTAGTCCTTGAGCACCGCGTAATCAAAACCTTCGCCGGTCAGGGCGTAGATGTTGCCGAAGGTGGTGCCGAACTCATCGTTGAAGAAGGGGCCCTGGATGCCCGGCGGCAAAGTGTGGCGAATGTCGCTGATCTTCTTGCGGGCCTGATACCAGAGCTCCGGGATCTCCACCGAATGCATCGAATCTCGAGCAATGAACGTGACCTGAGATTCGCCCGGGCGGGAGAACGAAGCAATCCGGTCGTACTCGCCGGTTTCCATCAGTTTCTTTTCAATGCGCTCGGTAACCTGGCGCGACACTTCCTCGGCCGTGGCCCCCGGCCAGTTGGTGCGAATCACCATGGCCTTGAAGGTGAACGGCGGGTCTTCACTTTGGCCCAGCTTGGTGTAGGACAACGCGCCGACGACGGCCAGCAAGAGCATCAGAAACAGTACGATCTGGCGGTTACGCAGCGCCCATTCGGAAAGATTGAAACCCATCGGGGATTACTCCTTGTGCGCCAGATTGACCACACGGTTGGAGCGATCCACCGGGCGTACTTGCTGCCCGTCGTGAAGCACATGAACACCGGCCGCCACCACCCAGTCGCTGGCGTTCAGGCCTTCAAGCACCGGCACGGTTTTCTCACCGAATGCACCGACCCGCACCGGGGCTTTCTTCAGGGTGTTGTTGGCGCCGACCACCCACACATAAGTGGCACCGTTTTCCGCAGTGACCGCCGACAGCGGCACCGACAACGCCACGACTTCGGCAGTCTGGATGAACACTCGGGCGCTCTGACCGAGTTCGGCGGGAACCTTGCCAGCGGTAAAAGCGATACGGGCGGCGAAGGTGCGGGATTTCGGGTCGGCCGCAGGTGACAACTCACGGATGCGTCCGGGGAAACGTTGATCGGGTTGGGTCCAGAGTTCCACCGAGACCGGTTGGCCGACCTTGAAGCGACCGAAGCTCTGCTCCGGCAAGCTGATCAACACCTCGCGTTCGCCATCGGTGGCGAGGGTAAACACGGTTTGCCCCGCCGCCACCACTTGCCCGACTTCAACCGCACGTTTGGCCACCACGCCATCCTGCGGCGCGCGCAGCACCGCGTAACTGGCCTGATTGGTCGATACGTTGAATTCGGCTTTGATTTGCTTGAGGCGTGCTTCACCGGAGCGGTAGAGGTTTTCCGCATTGTCGTATTGCGAACGGCTGACCATCTGCCGCTCCATCAGGGTCTTGTAGCGATCACGCTCGGCGCGCACCAGGTTCAGGTTGGCTTCTGCGGCCGCGACTTGGGCACGGGTGGCTTCCAGTTGCAGGCGCACGTCCTGAGGATCGAGTTCCGCCAAGGGTTGATCCGCCTTGACCCGCTGGCCTTCCTCGACCAGTCGTCGGCTGACTTTGCCGCCAATGCGGAAGGCCAGATCTGGCTCATAGCGCGCGCGGACTTCACCGGGATAACTTTCCATGGCCTGGGCCGAGGGCTCTGGCTGTACGACCATGGCCGGGCGGACGGTGACTTGAGGCGCCTCTTCATGGCCACACGCAGACAATAAAAAAGCCAGGCTGACCGGCAATGCGAGGGGCAAGGCATAGCGGAACATGGTGAAGGACCTTTCGCTAATGGTGCTTTGAATAATTATACTGACCAGTATGTTATTAATAGCAAACTCACCAGTCCAGTATTAAAGCGAAGAATGTCTAACAATCTTTCAACACCCAGCGGTCCGGGCCGTCCCAAGGATCTGGCCAAGCGCCAGGCCATCCTCGATGCGGCGAAAATCCTGTTTCTGAGTAAGGGATACGCCAACACCAGCATGGATGCCGTGGCGGCCGAGGCCGGTGTGTCAAAGCTGACGGTCTACAGCCATTTCAATGACAAAGAGACGCTGTTTGCCGCCGCAGTGATGGCCAAGTGCGAGGAGCAACTGCCAACGCTGTTTTTTGAATTGCCGGACGGCATTGCAGTGGAAACCGTGCTGCTGAACATCGCGCGCGGTTTTCATCAGCTGATCAACAGCGACGAATCGGTGAACCTGCATCGACTGATGATGACGCTGGGTAGCCAGGACCCGAAACTCTCACTGATTTTCTTCCAGGCCGGGCCAGAACGCGTACTTCACGGTATGGAGGGGTTGCTGAGTAAGGTCAATCAGAGCGGCGCATTGAGTATCGACAAACCGCGCAATGCCGCGGAGCATTTCTTCTGCCTGCTCAAGGGCGCGGGAAATTTCCGGCTGCTATATGGCTGCGGCGAGCCGGTGACCGGGGATGCGGCCGAGGCCCATGTGCGGGAAGTGGTGGGGTTGTTTATGCGGGCTTATCGGCCGGAGTCGGCCTGATGATCGTTCCCACGCTCTGCGTGGGAATGCAGCCCGGGACGCTCCGCGTCCCTTTCGAAGCGGACGCAGAGCGTCCATTGAGGCATTCCCACGCAGAGCATGGGAACGATCAGTATCGAATCAGGGCTTGAGCGCTTTCTTCGGATAAATGTCATACCGGCTGGACTTGCCATCCAGCGCATGACTCGGCTTCGGCCCGTCGATGCACGGCGCCTTGCGTGGGCGCTTGACCACCACCCGGTGACTGGCCAGGGCCAATGCCGCTTCAAGCAATGCCGGCGCATCCGGGTCATCGCCGACCAGCGGCCGGAACAGGCGCATCTCCTTCTTCACCAACGCGGTTTTCTCACGATGGGGAAACATCGGGTCGAGGTAAATCACCTGCGGCGGCTCGCCTTCCCAGTTGCGCATCACTTCGATCGAATTGCCCTTGAGCAAACGCATCCGCGCCACGATCGGCGCCACGTCGAAATCTTCCGCGCCGCGCGCCAGGCCATCTTCAAGCAAGGCGCCGATCAGCGGCTGGCGCTCGATCAGGCTCATCTCACAGCCCAGGCTGGCGAGCACGAACGCGTCCTTGCCCAGCCCCGCCGTGGCGTCCAGCACGCGCGGGCGCACGCCTTGGGCGACACCGACCGCCTTGGCGATCATCTGACCGCTGCCGCCGCCGTACAACCGACGATGAGCCGCACCGCCCTCGACGAAGTCCACCCGCACCGGTCCCGGTGCGTCCGGCCCGAGCTGCTGCAGCTGCAACCCCTGCTCGCCCACCTGCAAGGCAAACTCGCCGTCATCCACCTGTAACGGCAACCCCAGGCGCTCGGCCCATTGCTCGGCCTGTGGCTGAAAGGTCGTGCCCAAGGCCTCGACATGGATGCGGCAGGCCGCAGGTTGCTCAATCATGGGAAAACACGCTCAAAAAATTAATGATCGGCAAAAACGGCCGATAACCAAACTATCGAGCATTTTGCCAGAGCTGAGCGTCGACCGAGAGAAATGTCAGACATTCAACGCACATCGATAGGTTACATCTCGCCCCACGGCGATTTTAGCCTGCGAAATTCCCAAGCACTGAGCGGCGTCAGTCACCTGTGGCAGGATTTTTTTGCCCAGGCCCTGGCCGATCAGTCGGGCGATGTCGTGCCGGAGTCTCTCAACTTTCCGCCGGTCGATCTCGACAGCCCGGTCGAACCGACCGTTGGCAGTGAGTTGCTGGCGCACATCGTTTCCCAGCGCGAATGTGATGTGATCGAAACGCCAGTCCGCCCGCCAGAGCCACTGTTCCTGCCGATTGCCGAGTTCGAAATGGACCTGGCCGACAAACCTTCCCCGCCGTTCCCGCCGCAAGAAATCGTCGCGCAACAGAAACAACAGGACTTCGAAAGCGGCTGGGTACGCCCGATCGTGCTCACTGCCGGTCAACCGCTGCCAGAGCCTGGCATCGCACCGCAACCGCGTCCGCTGCACTTGCCGATCGCCGAGTTCGAGCTCGACTTGCTGGACAAACCGTTCCCGCCTTTCTCGCCCGAAGAGCTGGTGGAACAACAGAAACAACTCGATTTCGATAACGGCTGGGCACGCCCGATCGTTCTGCAGAACCTGCGCATCGCCGCATAACCCTCAGCGGCACCGCCACCACGGCCCGACATCCACATGAAAGTGGTTGCGATGGGCGGCGTTGTAGTCCGGGCTCAACACCACACTGAACATATCGCAGGCGCCGTCGCGGACCTGACGCAGAAATCGCGCGTCCTGGTTATCCTTCGGCCAATCCCTGAGTACGCTGATCGATCGGCCGTCCGCCAGCCGGAATCCGCTGATATCCAGTGCATCGGCCGTGGCATGCTGGCTGCGTCTGCCGTTTTCACGGTTGTAGACGTTACGACAGGCGAAGCTGCCAAGATGGTCGACCCGTTTCACCGCCTGCCCGTAGACAGCCTGAGCCGCCGGTTGCAGGGCGTGGCGCTCAAACAAGGCGAACGCTACCGCCAGGCTGCAACTGGCGAGGAAACTGCTGCTCAGCGCCACCTCGCCACCTTGCACACGCAAGGTGTTGGTCAATGGGCAAGTCGCGTCCGGGCTATCGACCTGACGGGCCACCCGCAAGCCTGAGCCGCTCAGGACCTGGCCGCATAACTGCGGATCATCGCGCAGGCGCATCAGTTTGTAGCGGGTCAGCAGGTTCGGTTCAGCCTTCACGTCCAGCGGCGCCCATGGGTTCCATTGCGGGGGAATGGAAACCCAGCCGCGCCAGACGCTCAACCCGGCAGCGCCGATGATCAACAGCACCAGCAACAGCCCCCACCGAAACCGCATCGTCAGCCTTTGAACAATTGATTGGCCTTCTGGAACGGCATCGAGCGAGAAGTAAAGCCGAAGGTCCCGTGTTGCTGGATTTCCTCGGCGGCGCGGAAGAACTCGCCATACGCGGCCAGGGCCAGGGCCGAACCGACGCTGATGCGCTTGACGCCCATTTCACTCAACTGCTCGACCGTCAGCTTGAGCCCGCCGGACATCAACACATTGACCGGTTTTGGTGCCACGGCGCGAACCACCGCCAAGACCTCTTCGGCGCTGCGCAAGCCCGGTGCATAAAGCACGTCGGCCCCCGCCTCGGCGAATGCCCGCAAGCGGCGAATGGTATCGTCGAGATCAGGATTGCCGTGCAAATAGTTCTCGGCACGCGCCGTCAGCACGAAGGGAAAAGGCAAACTGCGAGCCGCCGCGACGGCCGCTTCGATACGCGCCACGGCATGCTCGAAGCAGTAGATCGGACCGTCCTCACGCCCCGTGGCATCTTCGATCGAACCGCCGACCGCACCGGCCTTTGCCGCACGCACAATACTTTTGGCGCAGTCAGCGGGGGCATCGGCAAAGCCGTTTTCGAGATCCACCGCTACCGGCAGATCAGTGGCTGCGACAATCGCTTCAACGTTCGCCAGGGTCTCGTCGAGCGTCAGCCCACCGTCGGGACGCCCCCGGGAAAAGGCGTAACCGGCACTGGTGGTTGCCAGCGCCTCGAAGCCAAGGCTGGCGAGCATTTTCGCCGAGCCGGCGTCCCAAGGGTTGGGAATGACAAAAGCGCCCTCGCGTTCGTGCAGTGCTTTGAACGCTTGGGCTCGAAGGGTTTGCGCATCCATTGGCAGGCTCCTGAAAAGGGGAAGCGAAGCTGATACCAGCCAGTTAAGCGCAATCCCTGTGGGAGCGGGCTTGCTCGCGAAGACGGCGGCACAATCAACATTGTTGTCGTTTGACACTCCGCTTTCGCGAGCAAGCCCGCTCCCACAGGTTTCGCATCTCAGCTGACTGGCATCAGGGAACGAAGCCGCTTCAGAGCAAGCCAAGTTGCTCGGCGGCGGGCTCTCTGTATAGCTCAGGCAGCGGCGGCAAGCCAGGCAAACGCAGCATCAGTTGTGCGTGAAAACGTTGGGCGAGTTTTGCCGCCAGCAGGTTATCGGCGGTGTGCAGGAAGATATAGGGCGTGCGGCCCTCTTCGATCCAGGCAGCGATTTTCTCGACCCACGGCACCAGGAATGGATCGTTGGCTTCAAGCACAGGATGGCCGATGAAACGCACCTGTGGGAACTGAGTAAACGCAGCAGGACGAGGCGGCACCCTGGGCTTTTTCGATTGGGCGTGGAGCACCGAAGGATCGGTCGAGGTGCAGCTGAACAGCGCTCGCGGATCAAGGCAGATACGCTCGACACCACGGTCCAGCAACAGGCGATTAAGCATCCGCTCGGCATCGCCCTTGGCGAAGAACTCATCGTGTCGCACTTCGACCGCCAAGGGCCGATCCACCGCGTCAATAAAACCGGCCAGCTCGGACAAACGTTGCGGGGTGAAGCTTTTCGATAATTGCAGCCATAGCGGCGAAACCCGTTCACCCAGGGGGCTGAGCAATTGCAGGAAGGTTTCGGCGGCGATCAGCTGTTCGCGCAGGTCACCGCTATGGCTGATGTCGCCGGGGAACTTGGCGGTGAAGCGAAAGTGTTCGGGCATGGTCTCGGCCCAGCGCTGCACAGTGGCGGCAGAGGGGCTCGCGTAGAAGGTCGTATTGCCTTCTACGGCGTTGAACACTTGAGAATAAAGATTGAGAAACTCGGTGGGCCTGGCGTCTTGTGGATACAAGTAATCGCGCCAGGCGTTTTCACTCCAGGACGGGCAGCCGAGGTAGTAAGGCAGCCGCATCAGATGTACAGATCGAGACCCAGTACATCCGCTTCCCAATCGACAAACGTGGCGGTGCTCAGGTAACTGGCCAGCGCCATCGCCGCACTTTTGCTCATGGCGCGGTGATAAATCATGTCTTGTTGACGCGCGGGGAGATTGCTCAGGCGTTGTGCGGAAGCTTTGGCGGCACGAGCGGCCAACTGCTCTTCGGAAGGAGTTTCCAGCTCACCGTCGATATCGACGTAGTCGTCATCCGCTACAGGGCCTTTGCGGGGCTTGCGCTTGATGGGGTAGGACTGGGAGGAAACGCCGTCTATACGCATGAGTACATGTCCGGTATCAATGATGGCAGCTTAGTGGCACATAGCCCACTTCGCAAACTGCCGAGTGATAACTAGAACACAGAAAAGTGAAAAGGTTTAAAAGCGCGGGTTAGAAAGTGACGATTGGCGCAGGCTGGTAGACCGCCATCGCGGGCAAGCCCGCTCCCACAGGGTAAGCGCAGATCCTGTGGGAGCGGGCTTGCCCG
>NZ_JBXAOA010000020.1:105400-112212 GCF_058802325.1 Pseudomonas sp. GW822-FHT02E03
CCTACTAAATATGCCGACCGGTCTCGTGGGCTCGGAGGTGTGTATGAGAGACAGGGAGCGGGCTTGCCCGCGATTGGACCCGCTCGGTCGGGGAAATTAACGCGCTTTTGGCGTCGCGACTTTATCGCGCAAATACACCGGCTGCGCCTGATCGGCCACGATCGCTTCACCGCGTTCCCAGGCAAAGCGCGCCAAGGTCAGCAGGTCTTCGGCGTGGGGCAGCATGCCCGCGTCCTGCCCGCTCAGGTTGACGGCAATGCGCTCGGCATACCCCCAACCGGTGCCCGCGCCGAACCATTCGCCGCTGGCATCGGCCGGCAATGCGGCGACTTCGGGCGGCAACACAGCTTCGTTGCCCACCAACCGCATCTCCCCCGCCGTTTCGCGGTAGCACCCCCAATACACCTCATCCATGCGCGCATCGATGGCCGCCGCGACCTGGCTAGCGCCATGTTCGCGATAAGCCCGCTGGGCGAGTACGGCGAGATTGGAGACCGGCAACACCGGGCGATCCAGCGCAAACGCCAGCCCCTGCACCACACCGATGGCGATCCGCACACCGGTGAACGCGCCCGGTCCACGGCCGAACGCAATGGCATCGACCGCTTGCAGCGTGGTCCCGGCATCGGCCAGCAGTTGCTGGATCATCGGCAGCAGCTTCTGCGCATGCAGGCGCGGGATCACCTCGTAATGACTCGTGACTTTACCGTCATGCAGCAAAGCAACGGAGCAAGCTTCAGTCGCGGTGTCCAGGGCCAGCAAGGTGCTCATCGATGTTTCCGTAAGAGAGGTCAGAAAAAGTGCGCCAGTATAAACAACTACGGCCCGCAAGCGGGCCGTAGAAGATGAAGCCGATCAGACTTTTCAGCTCAGTGCTTCAAGCACCTTGCCGGTGATCACTTCAACCGAGCCAACACCCGGAATATGGCTGTATTTCGGCTTGCCCTGCGCAGAGGCCAGCCCCTGGTAGAACTCCACCAGTGGTTTGGTCTGGGAGTGGTAGACCGACAGGCGATGACGCACGGTTTCTTCGGTGTCGTCCTTGCGCTGCACCAGCTCTTCACCGGTGATGTCGTCTTTGCCGGCGATTTTCGGCGGGTTGTAGACGGTGTGGTACACGCGGCCGCTGGCCTCGTGAACGCGACGACCGGCGATACGCTGAACGATTTCTTCGTCATCGACGGCGATTTCGACCACGTTGTCCAGTTCCACACCCGCTTCTACCAGCGCTTCAGCTTGCGGAATGGTGCGCGGGAAACCGTCGAACAGGAAACCGTTGGCACAGTCAGGCTGCGCGATACGGTCCTTGACCAGGGCGATGATCAGATCGTCGGAGACCAGACCACCGGCATCCATGATGCCTTTGGCTTTAACACCCAGCTCGGTACCGGCTTTTACAGCAGCACGCAGCATGTCGCCGGTGGAGATTTGCGGAATGCCGAATTTCTCGGTGATGAACTTAGCCTGAGTACCTTTACCGGCCCCGGGAGCTCCCAGCAGAATGACGCGCATTAGATGTGCTCCTCAATTTTTTATTTAGAATAACTTAAACAAAACAATGGATTCGCCACGTGGGGCCAATCTCAGAAATAGGGTCGTGACCGCCCAAACGGTCAAAGGCTGATCAAGATACACAGCAGGCCCTGCCCACACAAGCCGCCGAAAGTCGGAGAAACCCGAGCCTGATGAGACCTTGCGAAGGGGTAACCCAAGTCGCAACCCCATCATTAACTGTCGCGTGACAGACCTTTTCGACCGCTCGCCAGCAGGCACTCGACGCTCGCGCCGGGCGCCTGTTCTCCACGACGAAAACCTTAGCCGGTATTTCGCAAACCGGCGGCAATCCCCGCCACAGACACCAGTAACGCCTGTTCTACCGGGCTGCCCTGGGCCACATCCTGTTGCCGCGAACGTGCCAACAGTTCGGCTTGCAATAGATGCAGCGGGTCGAGGTAAGTGTTGCGCAGACGGATGAATTCAAGGGTAGCTGGGCTATGTGCCAGTAGCTGCGACTGACCGGTCAACCCCAGGACCACCGCACACGCCTGCGACAATAGGTCGCGTAAATGCGCACCCAAAGGGAGCAGATCCGGCTCGACCAGGCGCTCATCGTAAGACTGGGCGATGTCGGCGTCGGCCTTCGCCAGTACCATTTCCAGCATATCGATGCGGGTACGGAAGAACGGCCACTGCTCGCGCATCTGCCCCAGCAGCTCACCCTCGCCGCGCTCCAGCGCCTTGCTCAATGCCGCTTCCCAGCCAAGCCAGGCCGGCAACATCAGGCGCGTCTGGGTCCAGCCGAAGATCCAGGGAATGGCGCGCAAGCTTTCAATTCCACCCGCACGACGCTTGGCCGGGCGGCTGCCCAACGGCAAACGCCCCAATTCCTGCTCCGGGGTGGACTGGCGGAAATACTCGACGAACTGCGGATTCTCCCGCACCACGGCGCGGTAAGCCTTGACCCCGTCGGCGGCCAATTCGTCCATCAAATGGCGCCAGGCGGGCTCAGGGGGTGGCGGTGGCAACAAGGTCGCTTCCAGCACCGCTGCCAGGTACAGATTGAGGTTTTGCTCGGCGATGTCCGGTAGGCCGAATTTGAAACGAATCATTTCCCCCTGCTCAGTGGTGCGAAAACGCCCCGCCACCGACCCTGGCGGCTGCGACAGAATCGCCGCGTGCGCCGGACCACCCCCGCGGCCCACGGTGCCACCGCGACCGTGGAACAACAGCAGCTCCACTTGCTGCTCGCGGCAAATATCCACCAGCCGCTCCTGAGCCCGATACTGCGCCCAGGCCGCCGCTGTAGTGCCGGCGTCCTTGGCCGAGTCGGAATAACCGATCATCACTTCCTGCGGCCCTTGCAGGCGCGAGCGATAGCCCGGCAGCAGCAACAGTTTTTCGATCACCGGGCCGGCGTTATCGAGGTCGGCGAGGGTTTCGAACAGCGGCACCACGCGCATCGGCCGCAATACACCGGATTCTTTGAGCAGCAATTGCACGGCCAGCACGTCGGAAGCGGCACCGGCCATGGAAATCACATACGAGCCGAGGGAAGCCCCCGGTGCCGCGGCGATTTCCCGGCACGTCGCCAGCACTTCGGCGGTGTCGGCAGACGGCTTGAAGTACGCCGGCAGCAATGGCCGGCGATTGTTCAGTTCGCGCATCAGGAAGGCGATGCGCTCCTCTTCGCTCCAGTCCTCATATCGGCCCAGACCGAGGTAATCGGTGATTTCGGTCATGGCCGCCGTGTGGCGCGACGAGTCCTGCCGCACATCAAGGCGCACCAGAAACAGCCCGAATGTCACCGCACGGCGCAGGCAATCGAGCAACGGGCCATCGGCGATGACGCCCATGCCGCACTCATGCAACGAGTGGTAGCACAGTTCCAGCGGGTCCAGCAGGTCGCGGTTGTTTTGCAGTACATCGGCGGATGCTGGCGTGTTTGCTGTCAGGGAAGCATGGGCCCAGTTACGGGTCGCGCGCAGACGTTCACGCAGTTGTTTGAGCACTGCGCGGTAAGGCTCGGCGCTGTCGCCGGCCTTGGCTTTCAACTCGTCACTGGCCTGCTGCATCGACAACTCGGCGGCGAGGTGATCGACATCGCGCAGGTACAAATCGGCGGCCATCCAGCGCGCCAGCAGCAACACTTCGCGGGTCACGGCGGCGGTGACGTTGGGGTTGCCGTCGCGATCGCCGCCCATCCACGAGGCAAAGCGAATCGGCGCGGCCTCCAGTGGCAAGTGCAGGCCGGTGGCGGCATGCAGGGCCTGATCGGCCTTGCGCAGATAATTGGGAATCGCCTGCCACAGCGAATGCTCGATCACCGCAAAGCCCCACTTGGCTTCATCCACCGGTGTCGGGCGAGTACGGCGGATTTCTTCGGTGTGCCAGGCTTCGGCGATCAGGCGCTGCAACTTCGTCTTGATCTGCTCGCGCTCGGCGGTCGTCAGGTCGCGATGGTCCTGGGCGGCCAGTTGCGCGGCAATCGCATCGTACTTCTGGATCAGCGTGCGACGCGCCACCTCGGTGGGGTGCGCGGTCAATACCAGCTCGATTTCCAGTCGACCCAATTGCCGGGCCAGGGACTCGGGGTCATGGCCCGCGGTCAGCAGGCGAGCGAGCAATTCCGGCAACACCCGGGCCTCGAACGGCGCAGGCTGCGATTCTTCACGGCGATGAATCAGCTGATATTGCTCGGCGATATTGGCCAGATTGAGAAACTGGTTGAACGCCCGCGCCACCGGCAGCAACTCGTCTTCGCTCAACTGGTTGAGGCTGGCGCTGAGTTCGGCGTCCATCGAACCGCGACGATCAGCCTTGGCGCCTTTGCGGATCTGCTCGATCTTGTCGAGAAAGTCGTCCCCGTACTGTTCACGAATGGTGTTGCCCAACAGCTCACCCAACAGGTGAACGTCCTCGCGCAAGCGTGCATCAATATCGGTCATCAGCAGTTCTCCAGCGAAAATCCGGGCGGCTATGCTTTGATAGTAAAGACGTTGAAATAGAAGCTCCGTTAAAGAGAGTGCCGTCCTAAAGCGCTTCTTACAAGCAGACGACGCCAAGGACTTCAAACACCGGGCATTGCAGCTAATCTCAACCATAAGCCGTACAACGGCGTATCACCGGCCACTGCCGGACACTCACCCGGCCTGCCACGAGCAGGTGCGCAACGAGGTCATCATGAAAATCCGCGAGCTCGCCAAGCATTGGGAAGAAAACGCCAAGGGTCGTCTGACCGACTCTGGCTACGCGATTCATCTGGACGTGGAAGCCGCCGCACGGCTGGCGGCGATTATCGACATGTACCCCAAGCGGCACCCCGAAGAACTGCTCGGCGAGCTGATCGGCGCCGCACTGGAAGAACTCGAAGCGAGTTTTCCGTATGTGAAAGGGTCAACGGTGGTGGCCACCGATGAAGAAGGTGATCCGTTGTACGAAGACGTCGGCCCGACCCCGCGTTTTCTGGCCTTGTCCCGGCGTCATTTGCATGATTTGTCGGGCGATAACGACAAGCAGAAACACTGAATTTACCGCCGAACCTGTGGGAGCGGGCTTGCTCGCGAAAGCGGCGTGTCAGGCAATATTTATTTCAACTGATACGGCCTCTTCGCGAGCAAGCCCGCTCCCACACTGGCTTGCTATTCCTTCGATAATTGCATGTTCCCGGGTCATGAAGCGCTCGGGGATACTGCTGCACATCGCGAAAATTTCCGATTTAGCCCCTTGTCCACTCGATCAGGTTTTTTCGGACGATAGGCATTTTCTCTGAACTTTTGAAAAACGCCTCGGGTCAACCCAGTAACCACGCCTGGGACGGCCGTTTCAAAAAGCACTCTGGAAATTGATGGTTGCGGCTCCTTGCCCAGGATGGATTCAGATGTTTTTCAGGAGTTATCCAATGGAGTTGAAGACCATGAAGACCAGCATCGCATCATCCTCGTTCCCCCATCTGCGCGGTCTCAAACTGGCGGCCCTGGCCATCGGCGGCAGCTTCGTTCTGGCCGGTTGCGCCGGTAACCCGCCGAGCGAGCAATACGCCGTGACCCAATCCGCCGTGAACAGCGCTGTCAGCGCCGGCGGTACCGAATTCGCCGCCGTGGAAATGAAGGCCGCTCAGGACAAGCTCAAACAAGCCGAAATCGCCATGCACGACAAAAAGTATGACGAAGCCAGAATGCTGGCCGAGCAAGCCGAGTGGGACGCCCGCGTCGCCGAGCGCAAGGCCCAGGCGATGAAAGCCGAACAAGCTGTGAAGGATTCCCAGAAAGGTGTTCAGGAACTGCGTCAGGAAAGTCAGCGCACCGTGCAGTAAGCGCCCATCCCGATTTTCAGACCTGAAACACTTATCGATAGAAAGGACGAACTATTATGCGCAAACAATTGATGATCCCCGCCCTCTTGGCCGCAAGTGTTGCACTGGCTGCCTGCTCCACCCCGCCCAACGCGAACCTGGAGCAAGCCCGCACCAACTACACCGGCCTGCAAGCCAACCCGCAAGCCAGCAAAGTCGCGGCGCTGGAAACCAAAGACGCCAGCGAATACCTGGATAAGGCCGACAAGGCTTACCTGGATAGGGAAGACCAGGCCAAGGTCGACCAACTGGCTTACCTGACCAATCAGCGTGTTGAAGTGGCCAAGCAGACCATCGCCCTGCGCACCGCTGAAAACAACCTGAAAAATGCCGCGGCACAACGGGCCCAGGCTCGTCTGGATGCCCGCGACCAGCAGATCAAACAGCTGCAGGACAGTCTGAACGCCAAACAGACCGATCGCGGCACGCTGGTGACGTTTGGTGATGTGCTGTTCGCCACCAACAAGGCGGACCTGAAGTCCAACGGTTTGGTGAATATCAACAAACTGGCGCAGTTCCTTCAGGAAAACCCGGACCGCAAAGTGATTGTCGAGGGTTACACCGACAGCACTGGCTCGGCGTCGTACAACCAGTCGCTGTCGGAGCGTCGCGCGACCTCGGTGCAAGTGGCTCTGATCAAGATGGGTGTCGACCCTGCGCGCATCGTGGCCCAGGGTTATGGCAAGGAATACCCGGTTGCGGAGAACTCCAGCGTCTCGGGCCGTGCGATGAACCGTCGGGTGGAGGTGACCATTTCCAATGACAACCAGCCGGTCATCCCGCGTTCGGCGATCAGCGCCAAGTAAGCTGACCACGCTGAAACTTAAAAGCCCCGCCTGAATTGATCAGGCGGGGCTTTTTTATTTGACGATCACTGAACCTGTGGGGGAGGGGGGGGGGGGGGGGGGGGGGGGGGGGGGGGGGGGGGGGGGGGGGGGGGGGGGGGGGGGGGGGGGGGGGG
>NZ_JBXAOA010000021.1:0-65741 GCF_058802325.1 Pseudomonas sp. GW822-FHT02E03
CCCCCCCCCCCCCCCCCCCCCCCCCCCCCCCCCCCCCCCCCCCCCCCCCCCCCCCCCCCCCCCCGCTCCCACAAGGGAGAGCAGGCAGCAGGACCAATCAGTAGCGGTAAGCGTGCGGCTTGAACGGGCCTTCGACGGTCACGCCGATGTAGTCAGCCTGTTGCTTGGTCAGTTGAGTGACCACGCCACCGAAACCGCGGACCATTTCCAGGGCCACTTCTTCGTCGAGTTTCTTCGGCAGTACTTCAACGGTCAGACGCTCGGCTTTCTGGGCTGGCGACAGGTCGGCGTACTTCTGGCCGAACAGGAAGATCTGCGCCAGAACCTGGTTGGCGAACGAACCGTCCATGATGCGGCTTGGGTGGCCAGTGGCGTTGCCCAGGTTAACCAGACGGCCTTCGGCCAGCAGGATCAGGTAGTCGTCGTTCTGAGCGTCGAAAGCGCCCGGGCCGGTACGGTGAACCTTGTGAACCTGTGGCTTCACTTCTTCCCATGCCCAGTTCTTGCGCATGAAAGCGGTGTCGATTTCGTTGTCGAAGTGACCGATGTTGCAGACCACAGCGCGCTTCTTCAGGGCTTTGAGCATGTTTGCGTCGCAAACATTGACGTTGCCGGTGGTGGTCACGATCAGGTCGATCTTGCCCAGCAGCGCTTTGTCGATGCTTGCTTCGGTACCGTTGTTGATACCGTCGATGAACGGCGAAACCAGTTCGAAACCGTCCATGCAGGCTTGCATGGCGCAGATCGGGTCGACTTCGGACACTTTGACGATCATGCCTTCCTGACGCAGGGACTGGGCCGAGCCCTTGCCCACGTCACCGTAACCGATGACCAGCGCTTGCTTGCCGGACAGCAGGTGGTCGGTGCCGCGCTTGATCGCATCGTTCAGGCTGTGACGGCAGCCGTACTTGTTGTCGTTCTTGCTCTTGGTCACCGAGTCGTTGACGTTGATGGCCGGGATTTTCAGCTCGCCCTTGGCCAGCATGTCCAGCAGACGGTGAACGCCGGTGGTGGTTTCTTCAGTGACGCCGTGGACGCGGTCCAGGATCGCCGGGTATTTCTTGTGCAGCAGCTCGGTCAGGTCGCCGCCGTCGTCGAGGATCATGTTGGCATCCCAAGGCGCGCCATCTTTGAGGATGGTTTGCTCCAGGCACCACTCGTACTCTTCTTCAGTCTCGCCTTTCCAGGCGAAAACCGGGATACCGGCAGCAGCGATAGCGGCAGCGGCCTGGTCTTGAGTCGAGAAAATGTTGCAGGACGACCAACGCACTTCGGCACCCAGGGCAACCAGGGTTTCGATCAGCACGGCAGTCTGAATGGTCATGTGGATGCAGCCGAGAATCTTCGCGCCTTTGAGCGGCTGCTCGGCGGAGTACTTGCGGCGCAGACCCATCAGGGCGGGCATTTCGGATTCGGCGATGATGGTTTCGCGACGGCCCCAGGCAGCCAGGGACATGTCGGCGACTTTGTAATCGTTAAAATCTACAGGCGTGATAACAGCGCTCATGATGAGCCTCCATTCGTAATGTATGCGAATGGGCGCCGTTGTGCGTTTAGTGATCGGCCGATCATGGCCAGTCAACGCCCCATCCGAGCCTGACAGGTCGAACCTGCTGCAGCGCCCCTCGGACAGGTGGCGGGAAAACGGTAGCAAGTGAACATTACCGTTTTGAAACGGGGGCGATTATAGCGGGCTATGCTGATCTTCCAAAGCCTTTCTGCAAGGTCAATGTCCGAACGGTAATCGAGACCATAGTCGATGCTTGATAGAGCTCTAATCCGGGCTCTGCCATGATGGCCGGCATCAATAGGCAAGACGGTCAGGAGTGAGTATGAATTTCCACACCCGCAAATGGGTAAAACCCGAAGACCTCAACCCCAACGGCACGCTGTTCGGCGGCAGCCTGTTGCGCTGGATCGACGAAGAAGCAGCGATCTATGCCATCGTCCAGTTGGGCAATCAGCGTGTGGTCACCAAGTACATTTCCGAAATCAACTTCGTCAGTGCCTCGCGCCAGGGCGACATCATCGAACTGGGCATCACCGCCACCGAATTCGGTCGCACCTCGATCACGCTGACCTGCGAAGTGCGCAACAAGATCACCCGCAAGAGCATCCTTACGGTGGAGAAGATGGTTTTCGTGAACCTGGGCGAAGACGGCCTGCCCGCGCCGCACGGCCGGACCGAAATCAGGTACGTCAAAGACCAGTTCAAGGATGATGACATCGGCGGGTGAAATCGGCGGTGCGGCCTTCGCGAGCAAGCCCGCTCCCGCATTCGATCCTCAGTGGACACAGACTTTGTGCACGACAGAGATCCAGTGTGGGAGCGGGCTTGCTCGCGAAAGCGGTCTATCGGTCAGAGATGATTTAACGGATCACTGAACAGCTCCGAACCCCACGTGTCGTAATTAAACGACCCACCACTGGTTCAGGAGTTTTATGGACACGCCCCAAGACGGCAAGACCCCGGACCTCTCGGCGCAAGAACAGCGCGAGGTCGACAAGAACCAGCCACCGCGCGCGGCGGTGCTGCACGAAATCATTCGCACCCAAGGTAATCAGGAACTCGAGCGTAGCGTTGCGGCGCTGTGGTGGTCGGCCCTGGCTGCGGGCTTGACCATGGGCTTGTCGCTGATGGGCATGGGGCTGCTGAACTCGCGTCTGCCGGACGGCGAAGGCTTCAAGGTGATCGCCAGTTTCGGTTACTGCGCAGGTTTTCTCGCTGTGATTCTCGCCCGTCAGCAACTCTTCACCGAGAACACCCTGACTGCCGTATTGCCGATCATGAGCAAGCCTACGCTGGGTAATTTCGGTCGGTTGTTTCGGCTGTGGTCGGTGGTTTTGGTGGGCAACCTTTGCGGCACCTTGCTGGTGGCGTATGTGATGCTGCATCTGCCGATTTTTGACACCAAGACCGATCTGGCCTTCCTCGATATCGGGCGCAAGGTCATGGAGAACGATGCCGGCAAAATGTTCGCCAAAGGCATCATCTCTGGCTGGATGATCGCCACCATGGTCTGGATGATCCCGTCCATGGAAAGCGCCAAGATGTGGATCATCATCCTCATCACCTATTTCATGGCGCTGGGAGATTTCACCCACATCGTGGTTGGATCGGTCGAGGTCTCGTATCTGGTGTTTGCCGGCGAGTTGCCCTGGAAGGATTTCTGGCTGGTATTCGCAGGACCCACGCTGGTGGGGAACATCATCGGTGGCAGTTTTATCTTCGCACTGATCAGTCACGCGCAGATTCGCAGTGAAAGCGGGCCGCCGAAGACCTCTGCGCAGCGGAGCCAGGAGCCCGAACCGCAGAAGATCAAAAAATGAAGGGTAAAAGTACCTGATGCCAGTCAGTTTAAGGCGCGAAACCTGTGGGAGCGGGCTTGCCCGCGAAGGCGGTGTGTCAGGCGACATCATTCTTGGCTGTGCCGCCGCCTTCGCGAGCAAGCCCGCTCCCACATGGATTGCGCTTAGCCGGACACATTGACCGCGACAGCACTGCGACGCTGCAGGTAGATGAAAAACAACGCCGTCAGCACCGTCAACCCGCTGACCAGTGCGCCGGTCCACGGCAAGTCCGCCAGGTCCGCGCCACTGGCCACTACCAGCCCGCCAATCCATGCTCCGGCTGCGTTGCCGAGATTGAATGCACTTTGATTCAGCGTCGACCCGAGGTTCGGCGCTTCATGAGCCTGATCGATGATCAGCAATTGCAGGATCGGGCACAGCGCAAACGCGAAGATGCCCCACAACACCAGCGTGATCGCCGCCGGGATCACTGAGTGACTGGTCTGACTGAAAGCGGCCAGCACGACGACCACCGCCAGTGCCATACCCACCAGAGAAGGCAGCAAACGACTGTCCGCCAATCGGCCGCCAAGCATGCTGCCCGCCGTCAGACCGACTCCGAACAACAGCAACATGATCGTCACGCCATGCGGGCTGACGCCGGTGATGTCTTGCAGGATCGGCGCGATATAGGTGAACACGCTGAACAGACTGGTGGACGCCAGCACGCTCATGCCCAGCGCCAGCAGTACGTTGACCTTGCCCAGCACTTTGAACTCGCTGGCCAGGTTGGCCTTGTCCATGGGGATTTCCTTGGGCAGCCAGACCCACTGTGCGATGGCCGCAATCACACCAATCACCGACACGGCCCAAAACGTCGAGCGCCAGCCAGCGTATTGCCCCAGCGCGGTGCCCAATGGAACGCCCAGCACGTTGGCCAGCGTCAGGCCGGTGAACATCATGGCAATCGCCTGGGCTCGTTTGTTCGGTGCCACCAGACCGGCAGCGACCACCGAGCCGATGCCGAAGAACGCACCATGGCACAGCGCGGTGATCACCCGCGCGGCCATCAAAGTGGCGTAGTTCGGCGCCAGGGCACAGAGGATATTGCCGAGAATGAACATCAGCGTCATGCCCAGCAATGTGGCTTTGCGCGGCATGTTGGCGGTGCCGACCGCGAGGATCGGCGCACCGAACACCACGCCTAGGGCGTAACCGGTGATGAGCAGCCCCGCGTGAGGAATGCTCACGGCGAGGTCGCGGGCGACATCGGGCAGCAAGCCCATGATGACGAATTCGGTGGTGCCGATGCCGAAGGCGGCAACGGCCAGTGCAAGCAAGGCGAGTGGCATGCGCAAGGTCTCTGTCGGTAGTCTTGACGCTTTGATCAGGCATACGCAGGCCGACGACCATTCTCGGTGAGAGCGGGCAGAGGCAGGAATTATTGGAATTAGTGTGTGCGCAACTGAGTGCGGCGTGGTCGCTTGCAGTATAAACAGCTGCGGACATATGGCGAATCAATTCTCTGCCCCGCCCCTGTAGGGGTGGGTGGAGGGGCAAAATAAGGAGTGTGCCGTGCTTGCGACGGTTCTGGTGTTGGTGGCGGCGCTGTTGCACGCGGCGTGGAATACCCTGATCAAATTCAGCGCGGAGCGGCTGTTGGTGGTGGCCTGCATGGACAGCGTGGCGCTGCTGTTTGTCGCCCTGATGCTGCCCTTCGTGGCGCTGCCGCCACTGGAGATGTGGCCGTGGATTCTCGCGTCAGCGGCATTCGAGTTGCTCTATCGCTACCTGTTGATCCAGGCCTATCGGGTCGGCGATCTCGGCCTGGTCTATCCGTTGATGCGTGGACTGTCGCCGCTGGTGGTGCTGGCACTGACGCTGATCTTCGCCGGGGAAGTGCTGACGGCTCAGCAGATCTTCGGCATTTTGCTGATCCCGCTCGGCATGTTGTGCCTGCTCTGGCAGGGCGGTGGCGGGGTGCGTCTGCCGTGGTCGATGCTGCCGGTGGTGGCACTGATCGGGTTGTGCATCGGTTGCTACACCTTCATCGATGGCCAGGCCTTGCGACGCTGGTCCCATCCGCTGGACTACCTGGTTTGGGTCACATTGCTCAGTGCCTGGCCGTTCCCGTTGCTGGCGCTGGTGCGCAAACGCCCGGCGTTCATGCTGTTCTGGCGCGAACAGTGGCGGTTGGGATTGGCGGTCGGGTTTTGCGTACTGTTCAGCTACGCTCTGGTGCTGTGGGCGATGCAGCTCGGTTCAATTGCCGAGGCGGCGGCGCTGCGCGAGATCAGCGTGATTCTGGTGGTGCTGTTCGGCATGCGCTACCTCAAAGAACCTTTCGGCAAGCCCCGGCTCTTAGCCTGTGGGCTGGTGCTGATCGGCATGTTGGTGATGAAGTTTTAATCACCCCTGATGGAATTCGATTTTCTATAACTTGAAGAAGGGACTGCGTTATGACGGTTGCTCTGTGGTGCATTTTGATTGCGCTCTTTTTGCCTTACTTGTGCATAGGCATCGCCAAGATCAGTGGCGGGTACGGGCTTAGACACAATCATGACCCTCGGGGGTTTCTCGATTCCCTGGAAGGCTTGGGCAAGCGGGCGCATGCGGCGCAACTGAACAGTTTTGAAGTGACCCCGGCGTTTGCGGCGGCGGTAATCGTGGCTCACTTGGCCGGCAATGCCGAGCTGGTGACGATTAATGTGCTGTCGGTGCTGTTCATCACCAGTCGGCTGCTCTTCATCATCTGCTACTTGGCGGACTGGGCGATATTGCGGTCGCTGGTATGGTTTGTGGGGATGGGGTTGATCGTCAGTTTCTTTGTGGTGTCGGTTTAAAGGCAAGATCAAAAGATCGCAGCCTTCGGCAGCTCCTACATTGGCCGCGTGCGCCGCAATATCGCGGATGAACATCGATCCCTGTAGGAGCTGGCGCAGCCTGCGATCTTTTGCTTTTAAAGTGTGTCAGCTACCTGCGGCACTTGCGGCAACGCCGCCCCCTTAGGCCAAAGCATCCAGATTTGCCCCTGTTGTTTCATGTCGCCGGCCAATTGCCCGGCCGCATCCCCCGTGCCCCAGAACAGGTCCGCGCGGACCTCGCCGGCAATCGCGCCGCCAGTATCTTGCGCGGCCACCGGACGGACCAGTGCGCTGCCGTCCGGGCGTGTGGTCGATAACCACAACAGACTGCCGAGCGGAATCACCTTGCGGTCCACCGCCGCGCTATAACCTGCGGTCAGCGGGACATTCAACGAGCCGCGCGGTCCTTCGTTGCTGTCGGGGTTGCGGGTAAAGAACACGTAGCTGGGGTTGCTGCCGAGCAGTTCGGGAATGCGCGCAGGATTCGCCTTGGCCCAGGTGCTGATAGCGCCCATGGTCACGTCTTCTTTCTTCAGCTCACCCTGGTCCACCAGCCAGCGGCCGATGGGTCGATACGGGTGGCCGTTCTGATCGGCGTAACCGATGCGCAACTGACGACCGTCATCAAGCTGGATGCGACCCGAACCCTGGATTTGCAGGAACTGCAGGTTCATCGGGTCGGTCAGCCAGGCAATCACCGGCGCCTTCACACCGTTGGTTTCAATGGTTGCCGCGTCGTCGTACGGCTTGAGCACGCGACCTTCGAGCCTGCCCCGCAGGCGCTTGCCTTTGAGTTCCGGATAGATACTGTCCAGCGAGACGATGATCATGTCCTCGGGCACACCGTACACCGGGATGTTGGCTTCCTCGGTCTGGGTCAGGCTGCCGGGGTACACCGGTTCGTAGTAACCGGTAATCAGGCCGTTGGGGTTGTCATTGGCGGCACGCAGGCCATAGACGTCCAGGTTCTGTTTGAGGAAACCGCGGATGTCCTTGGCGGTTGGCTGCACATTGGCGGAAGCCGCACAGGTGCCGCCCCAGACCGGATCGGCCTTGAGCCGGGTACAGGCGCTGCGCCACGAGCCGAAGCCGGCGACGAGGTCGTTGTCGGACACTGCCGGAAGCGCTTCCCAGGTGGCGCTGGAGTAGGTCGCCAGTGCGTGGGTTTTCGGTTTGCTGCTGTCGCCGCCGGTGCAGCCTGCCAGTACGGCCACCATCGGAAGGGTCCAGGCCAGATTGTGACGCCATGCCTTGAAACGGCTGTTCATGGAGTAATTCCTTTGCCGGCTGCCTGAGTGCTCCATGCGCTCAAACAACCCGTATTGATAATAGGGCTATTGGTCTTTGCCGGTGACGCGAGGATACTGGCCGCCGTTTCCAGTGACCTGAAGCCACCATGATTCTTAAAAGACTTTCCGTTGTATTGCTGGCCTGCCTGACCTTGTCCGCCTGCGGTGGTGTCGACCCAAACTCGCCGCTGGGTCAGCGCAAGGCGATCTTCAAGCAGATGCTCAAGACCGGCGAAGACCTGGGCGGCATGTTGCGTGGGCGTATTCCGTTCGATGGCCCGAAATTCGTCGACGGCGCGGTGAAGCTCGACGCGCTGTCCCATGAGCCGTGGAAACATTTCCCGCAGGTGCGCGAAGAGGATCACACCAGCGCCAAGGACGATGTCTGGCAGAAGCAGGCACGTTTCCAGGAGCTGGCCCGCACCCTTGAAGGCGCCACCGGTGAGCTGGTGATTGCCAGCAAGGTTCAGCCCTACAAGGTCAGCAACCTGGGGCCGGCGGTGCAGAAAGTCGAAGATGCCTGCAGTGCCTGCCATAAAGAGTTTCGGGATCATTGATTTGCGGCGCTCTCGCCACAAAAGCCCCTCGTTCAAGCCCGACTACTTATCCAGCTCATCCAGTGCTTCCTGCAACTCCTTGCGTGATTGAGCCAGTTTGTCCTTGCGCTTGTTGATCTTCTCGGCGTCGCCTTTTTTCATCGCCTTCTCGAGGTCGGCCTGACGCGTGCTGACTTCGTGCTTGGCGTCGAGCACCTTGTTTTCCCGTTCCTTCTTCAAGGAAGCGTCGGTGCAATGGGCAGTGACTTCGTTCAGGGCGGTTTCCAGGCCAGCCTGTTGATCGGCGTTGCCGCGGGACTTGGCCAGTTCGATCTGGTTGATGATGCCTTGTTTTTTGGCGGCGCAGCCGGTCAGGCCCGGGGCATCTTCGTCGGCCATCAATGGAGCGGCCATCACGCTGCACAGGGTCAACACGGCAAGCGGTGAAAGAAGTTTCATAAAAGCTCCAGGTGAAAAATTCGATATAGCGATGGGCTGTTTGAGCGCATCGGCACCTTTGGGTTCCCGGCTCTCAGGCAGGGCTGGCGTCTAGAAACCGTCAATCCCGGCAACACGTAATGTCTCACTCAAGGCCAGGACCTGCGGGTCGCGGAAAAATGCGCTCAATTGCGCTGCGCGCCCCGGGCCGATGCCGGCTTCGGCTTGCCATTGTTCGGTGTTTCGTTGTGCCAGCGCCTGCCATGAGTCGGCGAGGCGTGCCTGGCCAGTCGGCGGCAAACCCAGGGCTTTGAGCCAGCGAGCGAAGGGGCGTTGCCGGGCGCTGTTGAAACTGTCCAAAAGGCGAGCACTGCTGCGCTCACCGAAGCCGTCAATCTTAGCAAGCTCTTGCTCATCAAGGGTCAACCAATCGACCAGGCTGTCGAGGCGTTCGGCCTTGAGCAGTTTCTCCCAGGTGCCCGGCCCGACATGAGGCAAGGCCAGCCCCTGTTTGCCACTGAGCCAGCTCAGACGTGCGAGGAATTGGCTTTCGCATCCGGGTGTGGGCTGCCAGCAGCTTAAAGAATCAAAATCTGCCGCCAGCGGTACGTTCAATTCCGGGCGTTCGGTGCTGTGCAGGACGACACCATCGAGCCTGGGGATGGTCAGCCCCGCCAGGCTGATGGCGACCTGATCGCCCGGGCGAATATCCAGCGCTTCCCAGCGTTGCAGAGAGCCGACACTGACGCGCCTGATCTGCCGGTCATCGAGCATCACCGGTATCAGATCCAGCACCGGTGTGATCCGGCCGGTTCGTCCAATCTTGAAGTGGACCTTGCGCACCTCGGCCAGCGCCTGGGCAAAGGGGTATTTCCAGGCGACGCTCCAGTAAGGCGTTTTCGCCTGCCAGCGCTCGGCCGGTGGGCGCTGGTCCTGGCGCAGTACGACCCCATCGCTGGCAAAGGGCAGGGGCGAGCGATACCAGTGATCGCGCCAGCGTTCGGCATCGGCAAATGCCTCGATCGGCTGACTGTAGGGTGCCGTACTCGGGAACCCCAACGTGTCCAGAGCTGCCACCCGGTCGGGCAGGCTTTTCGGGCCTTGCGGCCAGTCCCAGACAAACAACCCGATACCGGCGGCCTGCTCGGCGCTCAGCGCCTTGCGTGCCATCAACCCGGCCACCGTGGCGCGGGCATTGAGGCTGCCGGCCTCGGCTTGTACGTGTTCGGTCAGGCGCCAATAGAGTTCGCCTTGCAGCAGCAAGTCCAGCGACTGCGAAAGTTTTTGAGGGATGGCGGCGATCTGGCGTGCCGAGGCAGTCCAGTCCTGGCCGTTTACCCCGTCCCCCCGACTGATCGCCCGGTGCAACCAGCCATTGCGATAAATCAACGTCACCGCCACACCGTCAACCTTGGGCTGAATCCACACCTCGCCCCGATCCTTCAGCCAGGCTTCGACGGCGCGCCCATCGCGCAGTTTTTCCAGGCCGGTGTGTGCGATGGGGTGAGCAACCGTGCCGCCGGCCGTACGCAATGGTTCGGTGGCGGGGCCTGAATCAAAACAGTCGCGCCATTCGGTCAGTCGCGCACGGGACTGATCATAGAGTTCATCGGCGATCAGCGACTGGCCTTCACGGTGGTAGCTGTCGTCCCAGCGATCGATTTGCAGTTGCAGGGTGGTGATTTCTTTCTGTGCGCGAACCGGTGGCCAATCGGGGCATTCGGCGGCATGGGTGGTCTGGCTGGTGAAAGTCAGCAGGAAAGCGAAAAACAGGCGCAGGTTGGGCAGCATCGAGAGCGTCCTTGCTCAGTGGGATGCTTGAAGGCTAGATCAGTACTGGTAGGCGCGAAGGGTGGTTTTTTTGCTGAGTGTTTCTGGCATGAGACAGAGGTGACTGGGCTGGCCTCTTCGCGAGCAAGCCCGCTCCCACATGGGTCTTTTGTGTACACAGATGCTGTGAGTGATCGAGATCAAGTGTGGGAGCGGGCTTGCTCGCGAAAGCGGCGACACGGTCTCAAGCAGCAGAACAATGAAAAGCCCCGCACGGCGAACCGTGCGGGGCTTTGGGTACCGCAGGAAAAGTCTTACAGGCCGGCAGCGACACGCAGGTCGTCGGCGCGGTCGGTTTTTTCCCAAGTGAAAGTGGTGAACGTATCGTCGCCCACAGTCTTGGTAGCCGGAGTGCGACCGAAGTGGCCGTACGCAGCGGTTTCCTGGTACATCGGGTGCAGCAGGTCGAGCATGGTGGTGATTGCGTATGGACGCAGGTCGAACACTTCGCGAACCAGTTTGACGATCTTGTCGTCGCTGATTTTACCGGTGCCGAAGGTGTTCAACGAAATCGACGTAGGCTGGGCAACACCGATCGCGTAGGAAACCTGAATCTCGCAACGCTCGGCCAGGCCGGCAGCGACGATGTTCTTGGCCACGTAACGACCGGCGTAGGCCGCCGAACGGTCTACTTTCGATGGATCCTTGCCGGAGAACGCGCCGCCGCCGTGACGGGCCATGCCGCCGTAGCTGTCGACGATGATCTTGCGGCCGGTCAGGCCGCAGTCGCCCACCGGGCCACCGATGATGAATTGGCCGGTCGGGTTGATGTGGAACTGGGTGTCTTTGGACAGCAGCTCGGCAGGCAGTACGTGCTTGACGATCAGTTCCATCACGCCTTCGCGCAGGTCTTTGTACGATACGTCAGGGTTGTGCTGGGTCGACAACACAACGGCGTCGATACCGACAACCTTGCCGCCTTCGTAACGGCAAGTGACTTGCGACTTGGCGTCCGGGCGCAGCCAAGGCAGCAGGCCGGATTTACGGGCTTCAGCCTGGCGTTGAACCAGTTGGTGCGAGAAGGTGATCGGTGCCGGCATCAGCACGTCGGTTTCATTGCTGGCGTAGCCGAACATCAGGCCCTGGTCGCCGGCGCCCTGGTCTTCAGGCTTGGCACGGTCAACGCCCTGGTTGATGTCAGGGGACTGCTTGCCGATGATGTTCATCACGCCGCAGGTCGCACCGTCGAAGCCGACATTGGAGCTGTTGTAGCCGATGTCGAGAATCACGTTACGGACGATGTCTTCCAGATCGACCCAGGCCGACGTGGTGACTTCACCTGCGATGATTGCCACGCCGGTTTTCACCAGCGTCTCGCACGCTACACGGGCGAATTTGTCTTCAGCAATGATGGCGTCCAGCACCGCATCGGAAATCTGGTCGGCGATTTTATCCGGATGCCCTTCAGACACGGACTCGGAGGTGAAGAGGGAGTATTCGCTCATCTCGATTTTTTCCTGAATTTACCGATGGTGAGTGTCGCCAGCCGGTCGCTGAAAATGGCGGACCTGAATCTGGAAACCATTACGTAAGCCTACATAGAGGCTTTCCCCGGGAACGAGTCCCGCAGCGGTGGCCCAACGGGCCAGATCGTCCTGTTCAAACCCCAACCACAGATCACCGCAGGCCTCCCTGGCCCAACTCTGGTTGTGGCTACATAAATCTGTCACGAGCAGGCTACCGCCCGGTTGCAGCAAGTCGGCCATGCGCTTGAGTGCTTCGGCCGGCGCGGCGAAATGGTGCAGTACCATGTTCAGTACAACGCAATCAGCGTTGAGGCTTACACCGTTCAATGCATCGGCCAATTGCAGGCTGACGTTAGCCAGCATTTCACGTTCGCAGACCTGGCGGGCCAGATCGAGCATCGCCGGGCTGTTGTCCAGCGCTGTGACTTGAGCGAAACGACGCGCCAGTTCCGGCAGAAAACCGCCATCGCCAGGGCCGACTTCGATCGCCGTGGCGCCAGGACCGAAACTCAGCTTGTCGAGCAGTGCCACTACGCTGTCGCGGTACTGTGGCAGGCCGGCAATCAGGTCTTGCTGGGCACGAAACTTCTCCGCGACCCGTGAGAAAAAGTCCTGGCTGGCCGCCGCTCGCTGCCCGTGGACCTGACCGATCCGCGACTGAACGTCAGTCGGCAGGGTCAGGTTGTCCACTTCTTCCAGCAGCGCGGCATGCAGCTTGCCGCCCAGCAGATCGGTGTGGGGCAGGGCGCGACGGTAGAAAATCGCATTGCCTTCACGACGGGTCGCCACCAGGTCGGCCTGGGCCAAAACCTTGAGGTGATGACTCATGCCAGACTGGCCAATGCCGAAGATCTGCGCCAGTTCCAGTACACCGAACGAATCGTTGGCCAGCGCGCGCAATACATTCAGCCGCAGAGGATCGCCGCCGGCCTTGCACAGGGCCGCCAGCTCATCGCAATCGTCATGTCGAATGGAGGGTGCGCGTAAATTCATAAGGCCAGCAGTCTAGTGATGGGCAGAAATCATCGCAAGAGCAATATCAAAAAGTTTTGATATTGCTCGATAGATGGCGCTTTTCAGCGTTAGGTTTAGTCAGCAAGCGAACAGCGGAAAGGTTTCATCAGTCGAATACGCTGTTATCCATTGGAAAAACGCCTTCGGATGACTATCTGTCATTGCCCCGAAGGCGGTCGGTGAGGGAAAATGCTCGCCTTTTTTCCGTTTCGTTTTATTAACTCTCGATTCAATATCCGCAGGAGAACAGCGATGCCCAGCCGTCGTGAGCGTGCCAACGCCATTCGTGCCCTCAGCATGGATGCCGTGCAAAAAGCCAACAGCGGCCATCCCGGTGCCCCTATGGGTATGGCGGATATCGCCGAAGTACTTTGGCGTGACTACCTGAAGCACAACCCGAGCAATCCATCGTTCGCCGACCGTGACCGCTTCGTGCTGTCCAACGGTCACGGTTCGATGTTGATCTACTCGCTGCTGCACCTCACCGGCTATGACCTGTCGATCGATGACCTGAAAAACTTCCGCCAGCTGCACAGCCGCACTCCGGGTCACCCGGAATACGGCTACACCCCGGGCGTAGAAACCACCACCGGTCCACTGGGCCAAGGCCTGGCCAATGCCGTGGGTTTCGCCCTGGCAGAAAAAGTCCTGGCGACGCAGTTCAACCGTCCAGGCCATAACGTTGTCGATCACCACACCTACGTGTTCCTGGGTGATGGCTGCATGATGGAAGGCATTTCCCACGAAGTCAGCTCCCTGGCTGGCACCTTGGGCCTGGGTAAACTGATTGCCTTCTACGATGACAACGGCATTTCCATCGACGGCGAAGTCGAAGGCTGGTTCACCGACGACACGCCGAAGCGTTTCGAGGCCTACAACTGGCAGGTGATCCGCAACGTCGACGGTCATGACCCGGAAGAAATCAAGATCGCCATCGACACGGCGCGCAAAAGCGAGCAGCCGACGCTGATCTGCTGCAAGACCACCATCGGTTTCGGTTCGCCGAACAAGCAGGGCAAGGAAGACTGCCACGGTGCCCCGTTGGGTGACGCGGAAATCGCTCTGACCCGTGAAGCACTGAAGTGGAACCACGGCCCGTTCGAAATCCCGGCCAATATTTATGCCGAGTGGGACGCCAAGGAATCCGGTCGCGCTGCCGAAGCCGAGTGGGATCAGCGTTTTGCTGCTTACTCCGCGGCCTTCCCGGAGCTGGCCAACGAACTGATTCGTCGTCTGAGCGGTGACCTGCCGGAAGACTTCGCGGAAAAAGCTGCTGCTTACATCGCTGAAGTCGCGGCCAAGGGCGAAACCATCGCCAGCCGTAAAGCCAGCCAGAATGCCCTGAACGCGTTCGGCCCGCTGTTGCCGGAACTGCTGGGCGGTTCGGCTGACCTGGCCGGTTCCAACCTGACCCTGTGGAAAGGTTGCAAAGGCGTCACCGCCGAAGACGCCAGCGGCAACTACATGTACTACGGTGTTCGCGAGTTCGGCATGAGCGCGATCATGAACGGCGTGGCCCTGCACGGCGGCCTGGTGCCTTACGGCGCGACCTTCCTGATGTTCATGGAATACGCCCGCAACGCGGTGCGCATGTCGGCGCTGATGAAGAAACGCATCATTTATGTGTTCACCCACGACTCCATCGGTCTGGGCGAAGACGGCCCGACTCACCAGCCGATCGAGCAACTGGCCAGCCTGCGCTGCACGCCGAACCTCGACACCTGGCGTCCAGCCGATGCCGTTGAATCGGCAGTGGCCTGGAAATGCGCGCTGGAGCGTGACGACGGTCCGTCGGCACTGATCTTCTCCCGTCAGAACCTGCAGCACCAAACCCGTGATGCCGTGCAGATCGAGTGCATCAATCGCGGCGGCTACGTGTTGAAGGACTGCGCAGGCGAGCCTGAGCTGATCCTGATCGCCACCGGTTCGGAAGTCGGCCTGGCCGTTCAAGCCTTCGACAAACTGACCGAGCAAGGTCGCAAGGTGCGTGTTGTTTCGATGCCGTGCACCAGCGTCTTCGAAGCCCAGGACGCCGGCTACAAGCAAGCGGTTCTGCCATTGCAGGTCAGCGCGCGTATCGCCATTGAGGCTGCTCACGCGGACTACTGGTACAAGTACGTGGGCCTGGAAGGGCGTGTGATCGGCATGACCACCTACGGCGAGTCGGCGCCTGCGCCTGCCTTGTTCGAAGAGTTCGGCTTCACGCTGGAAAACATCCTGGGTCAGGCTGAAGAGCTGCTGGAAGACTAAGTTCAGGTGATGTATTGCCTGTTCTGACGCTATCGCGGGCAAGCCCGCTCCCACAGGGATTTACACCGTCCATGTGGGAGCGGGCTTGCCCGCGATGGCAATAGAACATTCAACGCAACACTGACGGATTCACCACGGTAATCGAGAACCCCATGCCTCAACCGCGTCCTTACAAAGTTGCACTCAACGGCTACGGCCGGATTGGTCGTTGCGTCTTGCGTGCGTTGTTTGAGCGAGGCTCGGCGGCAGGGTTTGAAATTGTCGCGATCAACGATCTGGCCGACATGGCCAGCATCGAATACCTGACACGCTTCGACTCCACACACGGGCGGTTTCCCGGTGAGGTGAGGGTCGAGGGCGATTGTCTGCATATTAAAGGCGACTGCGTGAAGGTCCTGCGCAGTGCCACCCCCGAAGGCATCGATTGGGCGTCACTGGGCGTCGATCTGGTGCTGGAGTGCTCCGGCGCTTATCACACCCGTGCTGATGGCCAGCGGTTCCTCGACGCCGGTGCGCCGCGGGTGCTGTTCTCCCAGCCGATGGCCAGCGAGGCGGATGTCGACGCCACCATCGTCTACGGTGTGAACCAGGATTGCCTGACCGGCGACGAGCTGCTGGTGTCCAACGCCTCCTGCACCACCAACTGCGGCGTGCCGCTATTGCGCCTGCTGGATCAGGCCATTGGTCTGGAATACGTGTCGATCACCACCATCCACTCGGCGATGAACGATCAGCCGGTGATCGACGCTTATCACCACGAAGACCTGCGCCGCACCCGTTCGGCGTTCCAGTCGGTGATTCCGGTGTCCACTGGTCTGGCGCGAGGCATTGAACGCCTGCTGCCGGAACTTGCCGGGCGAATTCAGGCCAAAGCCGTGCGGGTGCCGACGGTTAACGTGTCCTGCCTCGACATTACGATGCAGACCGTGAGCGATACCGACGCCACCGAGGTCAACCGGATTCTGCGCGAGGCCGCCACCCATGGCCCGCTCAAGGGCCTTCTGGCCTACACCGAGTTGCCTCACGCCAGTTGTGATTTTAATCATGACCCACATTCGGCCATCGTCGATGCCAGTCAGACCCGCGTTTCCGGCCCTCGGCTGGTGAACATCCTGGCCTGGTTCGACAACGAATGGGGTTTTGCCAATCGAATGCTGGACGTTGCAGAACACTATTTGCAAACAGCTGCACCACAACCAAAACCTGCTCTCTAAAACAGCTATCCAGGAAATGCGACCCATGACCGTGTTGAAGATGACCGACCTCGATCTGCAAGGTAAGCGCGTACTGATCCGCGAAGACCTCAACGTCCCAGTCAAGGACGGTGTTGTCACCAGCGATGCGCGAATCCTGGCTTCGCTGCCGACCATCAAGCTGGCCCTGGAAAAAGGCGCGGCCGTGATGATCTGCTCGCACCTTGGCCGTCCGACCGAAGGCGAGTTCTCGGCCGAGAACAGCCTCAAGCCAGTCGCTGACTACCTGAGCAAAGCCCTGGGCCGCGAAGTGCCGCTGGTGTCCGATTACCTGGGCGGCGTCGACGTGAAAGCCGGCGACATCGTGCTGTTCGAAAACGTGCGCTTCAACAAGGGCGAGAAAAAGAACGCTGACGAACTGGCCAAGCAGTACGCCGCCCTGTGCGACGTGTTTGTGATGGACGCTTTCGGCACCGCTCACCGCGCCGAGGGTTCGACCCACGGCGTGGCCAAGTTCGCCAAAGTCGCTGCTGCTGGCCCGTTGCTGGCCGCCGAACTGGACGCACTGGGCAAGGCCTTGGGCGCCCCGGCTCAGCCAATGGCCGCTATCGTTGCCGGTTCCAAAGTGTCGACCAAACTCGACGTGCTCAACAGCCTGAGCCAGATCTGCAACCAGCTGATCGTCGGCGGCGGCATCGCCAACACCTTCCTGGCTGCTGCTGGTCACCCGGTCGGCAAATCCTTGTACGAGCCGGACCTGTTGGACACCGCCCGTGAAATCGCTGCCAAAGTCAGCGTTCCGCTGCCGGTGGACGTGGTGGTTGCCAAGGAATTCGCTGAAAGCGCTACCGCGACCGTCAAGCTGATTGCCGACGTGGCCGCAGACGACATGATCCTGGACATCGGCCCACAGACCGCGGCGAACTTCGCCGAGCTGTTGAAGTCGTCCAAGACCATCCTGTGGAACGGCCCGGTGGGCGTGTTCGAGTTCGACCAGTTCGGTAACGGCACCAAAGTGCTGGCCCAAGCCATCGCCGAAAGCTCGGCGTTCTCCATCGCTGGTGGTGGCGACACCCTGGCGGCCATCGATAAATATGGCGTTGCCGAGCAGATCTCCTACATTTCTACCGGCGGCGGCGCGTTCCTCGAATTCGTCGAAGGCAAAGTGCTGCCGGCCGTTGAAGTCCTGGAAAGCCGGGCCAAGGCCTGAGGCCGCCCATTTGACCAGGCAAAGGAGTGTTCACATGGTCAGGACCCTAGTGCTGTTGATTGCCGCGGGTATGCTGGCGGCTTGCGGGAGTAACCCGAAAGCCACGCCGGAACCCGCGCCGCAAACACACGAAAAAGGCTGCTACCAGGCGGATTGGCAAGCGGAAACCAACCCGGTGATCAACAAGCGCTCCGGGCCCGATGGCCTGGACAAATACGAGACGCAGGCTCCGGCCAAGGAACATGGTTGCCCTTGAGGGGTCTGACTCTTTACTCAAGGCTGGCGGCGTGTGCCGTCAGTCGAGGAACACGGATGAAACGCTTTATCGCTGTTGCGGCACTGGCATTGCTGGCAGGTTGCACCCATTTGAACCTGTTCAACGCTGCCGAGCCCGCGGACAGCTGGACCACCTGGACCTGCGACAGTCAGGCCAAAGTGCTCTGGCGCTACACTGACATCAACCGCAAGCAAGTCGACGTTCGCCTGGGCGGTGCCGATCAGGTCTACCGCTTGAAGCTTGAACCGGGCGCCGAAGGTTCGCTGTACAGCAACGACATGCTGGCGTTTCACGTAAAAGGTGAGGAAGGCCTGGTTTACTGGGTCGCCACCAACGATTTGATCGGCCGCGGTTGTAAAGCCGAGTAACACGATTGATTTGATTCACAGCGATCCAAATGTGGGAGCGGGCTTGCTCGCGAAGGCGGTGGATCAGCTCGCATGGATGTTGAATGTATAACCGCATTCGCGAGCAAGCCCGCTCCCACAGTGGTTCTCTGTAGTTCTTGAGATTTTGCACCACCGAATTCGCAGCCCGGGCCAACCCCCGATCTGCAATAACTTGAATAGCCGCCGCCGCTACGGCAGGCTGGCACGATTAACGACCCTCAACCGGGAGAGACACACACAATGGCACTTATCAGCATGCGCCAGATGCTGGACCACGCAGCCGAGTTCGGCTACGGCGTTCCAGCCTTCAACGTCAACAACCTTGAGCAGATGCGCGCCATCATGGAAGCCGCTGACAAGACTGACTCCCCGGTGATCGTCCAGGCTTCGGCCGGTGCTCGCAAATACGCAGGCGCCCCGTTCCTGCGTCACCTGATCCTGGCAGCCATCGAAGAATTCCCGCACATCCCGGTGTGCATGCACCAGGACCACGGCACCAGCCCTGACGTCTGCCAGCGCTCCATCCAGCTGGGCTTCAGCTCGGTGATGATGGACGGCTCCCTGGGCGAAGACGGCAAGACCCCGACCGACTACGACTACAACGTCCGTGTTACCCAACAAACCGTAGCCATGGCTCACGCCTGCGGCGTATCGGTAGAAGGCGAGCTGGGCTGCCTGGGTTCGCTGGAAACCGGCATGGCCGGTGAAGAAGACGGCATCGGCGCCGAAGGCGTTCTGGATCACAGCCAAATGCTGACCGACCCGGAAGAAGCCGCTGACTTCGTCAAACGCACCCAGGTCGATGCCCTGGCCATCGCCATCGGCACCAGCCACGGCGCCTACAAGTTCACCAAGCCGCCTACCGGCGACGTGCTGGCCATCGACCGCATCAAAGAAATCCACAAACGCATCCCGAACACCCACTTGGTGATGCACGGTTCGTCTTCGGTTCCGCAAGAGTGGCTGGCGATCATCAACCAGTACGGCGGCGACATCAAAGAAACCTACGGCGTACCGGTTGAAGAAATCGTCGAAGGCATCAAGCACGGCGTGCGCAAGGTCAACATCGACACCGACCTGCGCCTGGCCTCCACCGGTGCAATGCGTCGCCTGATGGCTACCAACCCGAGCGAGTTCGACCCGCGTAAGTTCTTCGGCGCGACCGTGACTGCAATGCGTGATGTGTGTATCGCACGTTATGAGCAGTTTGGTACGGCGGGGAATGCTTCGAAGATCAAACCGATCTCGTTGGAAGCGATGTATCAGCGGTATTTGAAGGGTGAGTTGAACGCTAAGGTTAACTGAGCCTGAGCGTTAAACTGCGTTGATAAAAAACCCGCCGAGAGGCGGGTTTTTTATTGGAAGCAAGTTTGCTCACCTTGCTCCAACCAGAGCCCGATTACTCCTTCAATTCGACGTGGTCCAGCGCCTGGTTCACCGCCAATTCGCCGAGCATGACCACTTGGGCGATGCCCAGCAGGGTCTTGCGATGGGAGGTCTCCAGCAGCGCTGCGAAATTGTTGAGCATGGTGGTGGCCGAGCCGAGTGTTTCGCTGGCGTTGGCCAGCAGGGATTCGGTGTTGTACTTCGGATTGGCCAAGTACATGGGCTCGGGTTCGTTGGTGGTGGCCATGATTTTGGCGGCCGGGTTGAGGTAATGGTCGAGGGCGCGCTCGGCGGCTTCGTGGAATTTTTTTGAGTCGGGGGATTCGTAGGGGGATGCCGGGTCGGTGACCGGCGGATGCGGCGTTGATTTAGTCATTTGCTCGAAACCTGATTGGAGTGCCTCCTCTCTGGCTACTAATCAAAGTGGAGGCAACTGTACGCAGGTTAGTAGACCGGGGTTTCGAGCAAGCCGGCGCACCCGAAGGTGCCCTGCGCACAGTTACCATCAAGCGCAGGAATTGAAATCCCTGACTGACAGATGCTTGTGCACCAAGCTCGAAACCACGGGCTACTAAACCCGATCACTGGAAATCAGTGACGCGAATCAAGTTACCGGTGGGCTTCAAGGCGCACAAGCCGGCGGATTCTGGCGTACCTGTAGGCGGTGACGCAAGCCGTTGTAGGCCTCATGAAGTAACGCCGAGTGTCTTTAAACGTTGGCGTTTAAATGGGGCCAGATGCCGGTCAGTGAAGAGATGGAGTTGGACATAAAGAACCTGTGGCGAGGGAGCTTGCTCCCGCTGGGGCGCAAAAACAGCCCCCAAAAAAGAGGGACTGCTGCGCAGCCCGACGGGAGCAAGCTCCCTCGCCACAATGGGTGGATTCCTACGAAATTTTCGGAGCTGAAGATCAAAAGATCGCAGCCTTCGGCAGCTCCTACAGGGGATCGAGTCGCCTCAGGTATCGTGATCAATATCCAGCTTGCTGAAGTTCACTTCCCCGCCTTCAGTGGTATAGCCGGTGTTGTCCTGCACATAGGCGCCGGCTTTGAAGTACAAGGGTTTATCACGCCACATCGCGCTGATGTCGGTGTCCCACTGGTAGCCCGCCGCACTGATGCCCAATGCACCGCCGGGGCTGAGGTGGATGAGGTAGGAAAATTCCCGATCGAGTTTTATGCCAGTGGCGATGGTGATGACCCGGGCGGTGTCGTCGTCGGGGTGCATGCGGACTTTGGCGACGATGTTTCCGGTCTCGCTGTAGTCTTTATATTGATATTCGAGTTTTACCATCGGCTTTTGGCTTTTGTAGGCGTGGATCTGGCCAATGACGATCTTGCCCGTGCTGGGTACCTTGCTGACCGTAAGGGTCGCACGCAGAAAGTTGTCCGCGTCGGGGTAGTACCAGTTTTTCAGCGTGCCATTGCTGTAGGTTTCGCGCAGTTCGGTGCGAGGGTAAATCGCGTTTTCAGTGCGGGTGCCGGTTACCGGGGCCCAAAAAAACAAGGTGCCGGTGTCGGAGTGGAAGTATTGATCCTTGAAGCCGTCCACCAGTTTGGTTGTTTCAACGGTGTACGGCGGACTGCCGACAGGAACGCTGAGGTTCCAGGTTGCGAGATCGATCATATTCGAGCTTCCACTTTTTTCTGTACGCACGTGCCAGAAGCTCTAGCGCGTGCCTTCGGGCTGTCTTTATAAGCGTAGAACGGTTGTTTGTTAATGCCCATTTGGCAGATGGTTGACGTCAACATCCTGTCGAAATGCCATCTTTCCCGGTTTCCGGGGCCTGTAGGACTGACCGTTAGTCGGCTATATGAAACTTACTGAAGTGATGGCACACCGGTGGCTTCTGCTTTTGCGGATCCGGGTCTAGAGTGAAGTCGCATTATGTGTCCGGTTTTCACAAGAGACCGGCCTGAGGTCCCGAACAAGAGATGCAGCATGGAATGCGCACAACCTATGCCAGCTGAAGGCAGCTCAATCCTTTTAATTGTTGATGATTACCCCGAAAACCTGATCAGCATGCGCGCGTTGTTACAGCGCCAGGACTGGCAGGTCATCACCGCGGCTTCCGGGTTTGAAGCGCTCAGTCTGTTACTCGAACACGATGTCGATCTGGTACTGCTGGACGTGCAGATGCCGGGTATGGACGGTTTCGAAGTGGCGCGCCTGATGCGTGGCAGTCAGCGAACCCGCCTCACGCCGATCATTTTCCTTACCGCCAACGAACAATCCCAGGACGCCGTGATCAGGGGCTACGCCAGTGGCGCAGTGGATTACCTGTTCAAACCGTTCGACCCGCAAATTCTCAAACCCAAAGTCCAGGCTCTGCTCGAGCATCAGCGTAATCGCCGTGCCTTGCAGCAGTTGAGCCATGACCTGGAAGCCGCTCGTGCCTTCAATGCCTCGGTGCTGGATAACGCCGCCGAAGGCATTCTGGTGGTGGGCGAGGACGGGCTGATTCGCTTTGCCAATCCCGCGATGTCCCGCTTGCTCAATGCCACGGTGCATGAGCTTCAAGGCAAGGAGTTTCTGGATTTCCTGCAAAAACCGCACATCCCGATCTGGGCCGACTCCGAATTGTTTGCCGGCTACAAACGCGGTGAAACCCTGCGCCTGCACGATGCGTTGCTGCGTACCGCGCCCGGTCAGCAAGTGCCGGTGGCATTGTCCTGCGCGCCGTTGCCCACCGAACAACATGCCATGGTGGTGACGGTGCTGGACATGTCGGTGGTGCACCATCTGCATCAGCAGCTGGAGTTCCAGGCGGTGACCGATCCGCTGACCGGCCTGCTCAATCGCCGGGGTTTCTACCAGACCGTCGAAAACCTGCTGCTGCGCGGCGAACGCTCCGACAGCACATGGGTGCTGTTGTACCTGGACCTCGACGGCTTCAAGCGGGTCAATGATTCCCTCGGCCACGATGCTGGCGACCGGGTGCTGCGATGGGTGTCCGAGCAGTTGAAGGCGTGTCTGCGGCCCTTCGATATTCTGGCGCGGATGGGTGGTGATGAGTTCACCGCGCTGCTGGATCTTGAGCTCCCCGAGCACGCGGCGAAGATTGCCGAGAAGCTCATCGAGCGGGTGTCGATCTGTCAGCAGATCGAAGGCATGGACATCGCCTTGGGCGCCAGTATCGGCATCGCCACTTATCCCGATTGTGGGGCTAATCTCGACGGGTTGATGCGCGCGTCCGACATCGCCATGTACGAAGCCAAGCGTGCCGGGCGTCAGCAATATCGCTTCTACGATCACGAAATGAATGGCCGGGCGCGCTCGCGGTTGATGCTCGAAGAGAGCGTGCGCACGGCCATCGAGAACCGTGATTTCAACCTGGTGTATCAGCCTCAGGTGGCCATTGCCGATGGGCAGATTCGCGGGTTCGAGGCGTTGCTGCGCTGGCAGCATCCGAGTGTCGGCGATGTGCCGCCGGGGCTGTTTTTGCCGTTGCTGGAAGAGGCGCGGTTGATCAGTCGCCTGGGCAGCTGGATTTACCATCGTGGGGCCAAACAGCGAAAAGCCTGGGAAACCTTGTTTGCCGAAGATCTGGTGCTGGGCGTCAGTTTGAGCAGCACGCAATTCGGATTGCCCAACCTGGTCACCGAGCTGCGCCAGGTGCTGGACCGCCATGGTTTGAAACCGCGGCAGCTAGAGGTCGAGGTCACGGAAGAGGCCTTGATGCTTAATCCCGACGAAACCCGCAAGCAGCTGCGTTTGCTGCGCAATTTGGGAGTGCGGGTGGCGCTGGATGATTTTGGCTCCGGGGCTTGTTCGCTGGCGCACTTGCGCGACCTGGAACTGGACACGCTCAAACTCGACCGGCATTTGATCGCCCGGTTGCCGGGGTCTGAACGGGATGCGGCGCTGGCACGCAGTGTCATCGATTTGTGCAAACAGTTTGGTCTGTTAGTCATCGCTGAAGGGGTGGAGACAGTGGCGCAATATGAATGGCTGCAAGCCAACGGTTGCCAGTATGTGCAGGGGTTTCTGGTCGCGCGGCCGTTGATGGCCGAGGACACCCGTCACTTTGTCGAGCCGTTCGACTGGAGCGCGCTGACGAGTTGAATTCGTTACACTGACGATCTTTTCGTGACTCGTGTTGCCGCCCCAATGACCGCGTTGAAATACCTCCAGGCCTATCCCGCTACGTTGCAGGACCAGGTGCGACAGCTGATCGCCGAAGGTCGGCTGGGCGACTACCTGAGCCAGCGATATCCGCAAAAGCACGGGGTACAGAGCGACAAGGCGCTGTACACCTATGCTTTGGACCTCAAGCAGGAATACCTGCGTAACGCCCCGGCGATCGACAAGGTGTTGTTCGACAACCGTCTGGACCTGACCCACCGTGCGCTCGGTTTGCACACCGCGATCTCCCGGGTCCAGGGCGGCAAGCTCAAGGCCAAGAAAGAAATTCGCATCGCCTCGCTGTTCAAGGACGCGCCCTCCGAGTTTCTGAAAATGATCGTGGTGCATGAGTTGGCGCACTTCAAAGAGTCGGATCACAACAAGGCGTTCTACAAGCTGTGCGAACACATGTTGCCGGGGTATCACCAGGTGGAGTTCGATGTACGGGTGTACCTGACTTGGCGGGATATGCAATAGAAGCTCAAGATCAAAAGATCGCAGCCTTCGGCGGCGCCTACGCGCCTGTGGGCGCTGCCGAAGGCTGCGATCTTTTGATCTTCTAATAAGGAGCGCATGGATGGACGTGAGCAAGACCAAAAGCAGCTTCTACCGCCGGTTGTACGTGGCGTACCTGATTGACAGCGGGTTGGCCAGCAGCGTCCCGGCGTTGACTGAAGTCACTGGCATGCCTCGGCGCACGGCCCAGGACACCATCGCTGCATTGGCGGATCTGGATATCGTTTGTGAATTCGAGCAGGAAGAAGGCGCGCGCAACCATGCGGGACGCTATCGGATTCGCGAGTGGGGGGCGATTGATCGGGGGTGGATCGAGCGTAATCTGCGGCAGATTAAAGCGGTACTTGAGTATCCCTGAGTATTGCGGCGTCGGTGCTGACGCCATCGCGGGCAAGCCCGCTCCCACAGGGTCCGGGGTGGATTGCAAATGTGTGATCCACTCGCGATCACTGTGGGAGCGGGCTTGCCCGCGATGGGGCCCTTATGAGCGACGCATCCCGATATGCGGAATGTCATCCTCCAGGTATTCCTCTCCCACCACCACAAACCCGTACCGCCCGTAATACCCCTGCAAATGCGCCTGGGCCGAGAGGTAGACCGGCACTTCGGGCCAGCGTTTGGTGGCCTGTTTCAATGCCTGGCTCATTAATTCATGCCCAAGCCCGGTGCCGCGTGCAGCGGGAGCAATGATCACCCGGCCAATCACCACGTCACCGCCCTGTAGCTCCGGGTCGAGCAAGCGCAGATAAGCCACCAGACGATCCCCGTCCCAGCCCATCAAATGGCAGGTGTCACCTTCCAGGTCCTGACCATCGATGTCCTGATAGACGCATTTCTGTTCGACGACGAACACTTCGGCGCGCAGCTGCAAAAGGGCATACAGCTGCTCTTTACCCAGATCGCTGTGGTGCTTGCAGACCCAATCGATTGTCATCTTCAAATTCCTTGAACAACGTTGCTCCGATACTAAGCGTCCTGACGCAGGATGTCTTGATGGCAGAGAAATCTGTGACAAAGGCCAAAATGCCATCATTCATTTCTCGCGAGGTTGTCTTCTTTGTGTAATCTGCGATGCAGCGCTGTGCAATGTCGTCGATAAGCTAATGTTAGGACCTGGGTTTCGCCGCTAAAGGAGCCTTGGAGTTTTGGCTGAAAAACACGTCGGGCAGCCCGCCCGCTAAGGATTTTCTGGCATGCCGCGATTGCATCGAGCGTTTGCTTTGATTGGATTGCTGTTGCTGACACAGAGTGCGGCAGCGGAAAAGCTGCGTCTGGTAGCCGATGCCTGGCCACCCTTTACCGACGCCACGCTGGTCAATGGCGGACTGGCCACGGACATTGTCAGTACTGCTCTGGCCCGGGCCGGTTATGCCAGTAATTTCGAACAGGTGCCATGGGCACGAGCCTTGTTTGGGGTGGGCGAGGGGCGTTACGACGTGCTGGTCAACGCCTGGTACACCGACGAGCGCACGAAGCTGGGGCAGTTTTCCGGCGAGTACCTGCTCAATCGCGTGCGCTTTCTCAAGCGCAAAGACACGCCGATCGAATTCAACAACCTGCAACAACTGCACACTTTCCCGATAGCGGTCGTACGCGGTTATGCCTATTCGCAAGCATTCGACGACGATGTGTCGCTGCAGAAAGTACCCGTGCATAGCTTCGCCATGGCCGTGCGCATGGTCGCGGCCGACCGGGTCAAGCTGACGCTGGAAGACGAGTTTGTCGCTCGGTATTACCTTTCTCGGGAGTCATCCAAAGTGCGCAATGCCGTGGAGTTTTTGCCCAAGCCGTTGAGCGAGAACAGCCTGCATATTCTGGTGAGCCTGAAGAACCCGCAGCATGAACAGATCGTTGCCGGTTTCGACCGTGAGATTGCGGCGATGAAGGCTGATGGGAGTTATGAGAAATTGCTCAAGCAGCATGGGATGTAAGTGCCGGGTATTGTGGTGTGGCCGATGACGCCTTCGCGAGCAAGCCCGCTCCCACATTAGATCTGCGGTGAACATTTATTTTGTGAACACCACAGATCTAATGTGGGAGCGGGCTTGCTCGCGAAGAGGCCGGCCCTGTCACTAAAAGTCTCAAGCCTCGCTCGTATCCTTGATCAAATGCGCCGCCAACGTCCGCAACGGCCCCAGCTGCCGGCAAATCAACGCCAGTTGCGTCTGCACCAACCGCTGCCCTTCGTCGATCTCATCCGGCATTTGTTCCAGCCCATTGGCCAGCGCTTCTTCCTCATCACTCTGAATCGCAATTGGCTGTTTGCTCGCCAGGCCTTGGGCGATTTCGTCGAGGCTGGCAGCCAGGCTCACGCCGGCGCCGTCGATCAAATGCTCGCGCACCTCCGTTGGCAGTTGGGTTTCGCGGTGTGCCCCCAGCCCCGACAAATAGCTGAGCAAGGTGTGCGACAGCACCAGGAAACGAAACCCGACGTCCGCTTCCTTACGAAAGTGCCCCGGCTCCATCAGCATGTTGGCCAGCGTTGTCGACAACGCCGCATCGGCGTTGTGCGCGTTACGCCGGGCCAGGCGATAAGCCAGGTCGTCGCTTTTGCCGGCGGCGTATTGCTGCATGATCTGGCGCAGGTAAATGCTGTTGCAGGTGAGGGTGTTGGCCAGCACTTTGTTCAGGCGTCGACCCTGCCAGTCCGGCAGGAACAGGAATACCGCCAGCCCGGCGATCAGACTGCCGAGCAAAGTATCGAACAGTCGCGGCAGAAGCAGCCCATAACCATCGCCCACCTGGTTGAAGCAGAACAACACCATGAGCGTGATCGCGGCAGTCGCCAGGGTGTAGCGGGTGGTGCGATTGGTGAAGAACACCACCCCGGCAAGGATGGCGAAGCACGATTGCACCAACGGATTCGGAAACAGATCGAACAACGCCCAAGCCACGGTCAGACCGATGGCGGTGCCGATGATCCGCTGCCCGAGTTTGCGCCGGGTGGCGCCGTAGTTTGGCTGACAGACAAACAGCGTGGTGAGGATGATCCAGTAACCTTGCGACGGGTGGATCAAATGCACCATGCCGTAGCCGATGCTCAATGCCAGGGGCAGGCGCAGGGCATGGCGGAACAGCAATGAGGTCGGCGTCAGCTGTGTGCGCAAACGTACCCAGACATCCTTGAGGCTGCGTGGCGAACGGTCGAGCAAGCTGCTGTCGGTGGCGTCTGCGAGCGCATCGGGGTTGCTGGCGTCGCTGAGCAAACGGTCGAGGGTGCCGAGGTTGGCGGCCAGCGCTCGCAACGAACGCAACAGGCCGCGCCAGGCCGGATTGCTCTGGATACGCAGGTGTTCGAGGGAGGCATGCAGGTCGTTCAGGGCCTCGGCGAAGCTTGCGTCATAGGTGAACGGCTGGCGCATCTGGATCGATTCGGCCAGTGCGCGGCAAGCCTTGCCTTGCTGGCGCAGCAAGCGCTGACAGCGAAACAGCACGTCGCTGTGGAAGAACGCTTCGGCCAGCGCGTTATAGGGGTAGTGCGAGGAACTGGCGCGCTCGTGGATGTCCTGGGCGAGGAAGTACAGCTTCAGATAACGGCTGACTTTCACCCCCGGCCGACCGTCTCCGACCCGATGCAGAATGATTTCCTTGGCGGCGTTCAGGGCTGCCACCACCCGACCATTCTGCTGGGCCAGTTCCAGGCGCTGCGCTTGCACGTCCATCTGCCGGATCGGTTCGAATAGCGACGATTTCAGCTTCAGGTAATAACCCAGTTCGCGGAACAACCGCGCCAGGCTTTGCTGCACCGGCTGGTTGGAAAACAGCGCCTGCCACAGCACCGAGAGCAAGCCGTACCAGGCCGCACCTGCCACCAGCAGCACCGGCTCGTGCCAGAAATCAGTGACCGCGCCGCCTCGTTGGTCCACGCCGATCATGGTGTAGACCGACAGAATCAGCGTCGCCGAAGCAATCGCGCCATACCGTTCGCCCAGCGCGCCGAGCATGGTCAGGCAGAAGCTGGCCAGGGCGAAGGCGATGATAAAAAGGACGGGGTAGGGGAAGAGCAGTTCGACGGACAGGGCCGCGACCATGAAACACACCAGCGTCACTGCGAGCGCGTTGAGGCGACCCTGCCAACTGTCGTCGGTTTCAGCCAGGGCGCTGGCGATGATCCCCAGGAACAACGGGATCAGCAGCCCCATTTCATCCTGATACCAACACAGCGCCATGGTGCCGGTCAGGGCGATGAATACCCGCACGCTGTAGCTGAATTTATCCAGCGCCCAGAGGCGACGCAGAGACTGCCGAAATGTGGTCGATGACATGAAGTGCGAAGGCCTTCCGAGGCAATGACGCTAAATTGAGCCACTAATGACGTCGACGCAATGGCGCCGATCACATCTGACAGCAAAATCTGTTCCCGACCAGTCACCGTAGATTCAATGTGGGAGCGGGCTTGCTCGCGAAGAGGCCAGTACATTCAACATCGATGTTGACTGTCAGACCGCTTTCGCGAGCAAGCCCGCTCCCACATTTAATTTGTGTTTGTCAGACGAATTGCGCAGCGGCGTATCCGGAAGCCCAGGCCCACTGAAAGTTGAAACCACCCAAGTGCCCGGTAACGTCGAGCACTTCACCGATGAAATACAGCCCTGGGCTTTTCAGCGATTCCATGGTCTTGGACGATACTTCGCGAGTGTCGACGCCGCCCAGGGTCACTTCGGCAGTGCGGTAGCCTTCAGTGCCGGCCGGCACGACTTTCCAGTTCGCCAGTTTTTCGGCGATGCCTGCCAGTTCGGCGTGGGTGTACTGCTTCATCGGTTTGGAGGCGAACCAGTTGTCCGCCAGCAGATTGGCCATCTTCTTGGTGAAGATTTCACCGAGCAGGGTTTTCAACTCGCTGTTGGGACGTTCGGCCTGCTGCTGTTGCAGCCAGGTCGGCACGTCGTGATCCGGCATCAGATTGATTTCCACCGTGTCGCCGGATTCCCAGAACGACGAAATCTGCAAGATCGCCGGCCCGCTGAGGCCGCGGTGAGTGAACAGGATGTTCTCGCGGAAACTCTGGTCGTTGCAGCTCACCAGGCAATCCACCGACGTACCGGACAGCTCGGTGCAAAGCTCCTTGAGCTGATCGGTGATGGTGAACGGCACGAGGCCGGCGCGGGTCGGCAGCAAGTCATGACCGAACTGTTTGGCCACTTGATAACCGAAACCGGTGGCACCGAGGGTCGGAATCGACAAGCCGCCGGTGGCGATCACCAGGGATTCGCAGGTGATCTGGCCCAGCGTGGTATCCAGCAGATAACCGCTTTCAAGCTTTTCGATGGTCTGAATCGAGGTGTCCAGGTGCAGGCTGACGCCGACCTGATCGCATTCCTCGAGCAGCATTTCGAGGATGTCGCTGGATTTGTTATCGCAGAACAACTGGCCGAGTTTCTTCTCGTGGTACGGCACGCCGTGTTTGGCCACCAGGCCGATGAAATCCCACTGGGTGTAGCGCGCCAGCGCGGATTTGCAGAAGTGCTCGTTCTGCGAGAGAAAATTGCCCGGTTCGGTGTACATGTTGGTGAAATTGCAGCGGCCACCGCCTGACATCAGGATTTTCTTGCCGGCCTTGTTCGCATGGTCAAGCAACATCACCTTGCGCCCGCGCCCGGCGGCGGTCAGCGCACACATCAACCCTGCGGCGCCAGCGCCAATGATCACGACTTCGGTAGAGCGCAAAACGGTGTCCTCACACAATGATCGTTCCCACGCTCTGCGTGGGAATGCCGCCATGGACGCTCTGCGTCCGCCGTTATGTGACGCGGAGCGTCACGGGATGCATTCCCACGCAGAGCGTGGGAACGATCAGGTTAGAGGATGCGCACGCGCAGCGAGCGGCCTTTGATTTTACCGTCGTTCAGGCGCTGCAAGGCTTGCTTGGCGATCCCGCGTTCCACGGCCACATAGGCCTGGAAGTCGAAAATCGCAATCTTGCCGACCTGGGCACCCGGGATGCCGGCATCGCCGGTCAGTGCGCCGAGAATGTCGCCCGGACGTACCTTGTCTTTACGGCCCGCACCAATGCACAGCGTGCTCATCACAGGCAACAGCGGCGCGCCGCCCTGGGATTTGAGGTTGCTCAGCTGATCCCAGCTCAACGGCGATTTCTGCAACTGCTCGATGGCTTGGGCGCGGTGGGCTTCGGACGGTGCGACCAGGCTGATCGCAATGCCTTTCTCCCCGGCGCGGCCAGTACGGCCGACACGGTGGATGTGGATTTCCGAATCACGGGCCAGTTCGACGTTGATCACCATGTCCAGCATATCGATGTCCAGACCGCGCGCGGCAACATCGGTGGCGACCAGTACCGAAGTACTGCGGTTGGCGAACATGGCCAATACCTGATCGCGGTCACGCTGTTCCAGATCACCCTGCAGACCGACGGCGGAGATGCCTTTGGAGGTCAGGTGATCAACGGTTTCCTGAACCTGCTGCTTGGTGAAGCAGAAGGCCACGCAGGACGCCGGACGGAAATGCGCGAGGACTTTGACCACCGCGTCCATGCGCTCTTCCGGAGAGATCTCGTAGAAGCGCTGCTCGATCTGCGTATCGTCGTGGAACGCCTCGGCCTTCACGATCTGAGGGGTGCGCATGAATTTCGACGCCAGTTGCTTGATGCCCACCGGATACGTGGCGGAGAACAGCAGGGTCTGGCGGCGCTCCGGGGTCTGGGCGATGATTTCTTCGATGGAATCGTAGAAACCCATGTCGAGCATGCGGTCGGCTTCGTCGAGGATCAGCGTGTTCAGGCCATGGAGCACCAGCGAACCCTTGCGCAGGTGCTGCTGGATACGCCCCGGGGTGCCGACGATGATGTGCGCGCCGTGCTCCAGGGAGCCGATCTGCGGGCCGAAAGACACTCCGCCACACAGGGTCAGGACCTTGATGTTGTCTTCGGCACGGGCCAGACGACGGATTTCCTTGGCGACCTGGTCAGCCAGCTCGCGAGTCGGGCAAATGACCAGCGCCTGGCAACCGAAGAAGCGCGGATTGATCGGGTTCAACAGGCCGATACCGAAGGCGGCGGTTTTGCCGCTGCCGGTCTTGGCCTGGGCGATCAGGTCCATCCCCTTGAGGATCACCGGCAAGCTTTGCGCCTGGATCGGCGTCATCTGGGCATAACCGAGGGAGTCGAGGTTAGCCAGCATGGCGGCGGACAGCGGCAAAGTATTAAAAGCGGTGGCGATGGTGGTCACGGGACTGGCCTGCAAAACAAAATGTCGCGCAGTGTATCAGTCTCATGCTCTCCACCTGCAAATTATGGACGAATAGCGTGTAGCAGCTGCCGAGGCACGAGGCTGCGTCGGGCTGCGAAGCGGCCCCCGAGGGCGGTCCTGCGGACACGCAACGCAGCCTCGTGCCTCGGCAGCTGCTACAGGTCAGTGCTCGATATCGTGCTCGCGGCTGACCATCCGTCGGCCATCCTTGGGTGAAAGCTGCGAGAAGATCGTTGCAGCCAGCATCGCCATGATTCCGACCGTCACAAACGTCAGCTGGAACGCGCCCAGAACCGTGTCCACGCCGTCATTGCCGATCTCTGCCGTGAAGCCGCCGAGCAGGGCGCCGGCGCAGGCTACACCGAGGCTCAGGGACAATTGCGCGACCACCGACAGCAAACTGTTGCCGCTGCTGGCGCTGGCGTCGTCGAGGTCGATCAGGGTGACGGTGTTCATCGCGGTGAACTGCAAGGAGTTGATTGCCCCCAGAACCGCCAACTGAGCCAGCAGCAGCCAATACGGCGTCTGCTCGCTGACCAGGCCCATGCTGGCCAGCATGATTCCCAGCGCCAGTGTGTTGCCGGTCAGCACGGTGCGGTAGCCGAAGCGTTCGATCAGCGGCCGCGCCACCGACTTGGCGACCATCGCGGCCGCGGCCAGGGGCAGCATGCTCATCCCGGCCTGTGACGGCGAATAACCCAGCGCCACTTGCAGCAGCAACGGCACCAGAAAGGGCAATGCGCCGCTGCCGAGGCGAGCGAACAAGTTGCCGAGAATGCCCACGGCGAAGGTCCGGGTCTTGAACAGCGATGGCGCAAACAGCGGATTGTCGATATGCCCGGCCCGCAGCCAATACGCCGCCAGACAGGCCATGCCGCCAAACAGCAGCAACATCACCCGCAAGTGCGGCAGGTGCAGTTCGCCGAGGCCTTCCATGGCGATGGTGATCAGCACCATGGCTGCGCCAAACAGCAAAAAGCCCAGGCTATCAAAGCGCGTGCGTTCGCTGCCGCGCAGGTCAGGGATGAATTTCCACACCGCGTAGCAACCGAGGACACCCACCGGCAGGTTGATCAGGAAGATCCAGTGCCAGGTCAGGTATTGCACCATCCAGCCGCCCATGGTCGGACCGATCAGCGGGCCGAGCAGGCCGGGAATGGTGATGAACCCCATGATCCGCACCAGCTCCGAGCGTGGATAGGCACGCAGCACCACCAAACGCCCGACCGGCAACATCAACGCGCCACCGAGGCCCTGGATCACCCGGGCGCCGATGAGCATGCTCAGGGTGCTGGACAAGGCGCAAAGCAATGAGCCGAAGCTGAACAGGAGGATCGCGCCGAAGAAGATTTTTTTTGTGCCGAAACGATCGGCGATCCAGCCGGAGGCGGGGATCAGTAAGGCGACGGTGAGCATGTAGGCGATGATGACGCCCTGCATGCGCAGCGGGTCTTCTGCCAGGTCCCGGGCCATGGCGGGGAGGGCGGTGTTGAGGATCGTCCCGTCGAGGGACTGCATGAAGAAAGCAATGGCCACAACCCACGGTACCCAGCGGGCGGTGACGGCGTCGAGAGGTGGACGGTTGGGCATGGGACCTCTTGTGGGCGGAGATGATCGTTCCCACGCTCCGCGTGGGAATGCATCCTGTGACGCTCTGCGTCACGCCTGCAATGGGACGCGGAGCGTCCCGGGCGGCGTTCCCACGCAGAGCGTGGGAACGATCTGTGTTACAGCGTCAACGTAAATCGGCTGACGAGCGCGCCCGGCAACAGTGCCGAAGCAGTCGCCCGCTGACTGTAGGTGCTGGCCGAAAGCAGCAATTCACGCTCCTCGGTCAACGCTTCGAGCTGCGAACCGAGCAGGCTGTAGACGCTGTCATCAAACCGCATGGTGCTCACCGGCGCCTGAATCTCGCCGTTCTCGACCCAGAAAGTCGCAAACCGGGTCATGCCGGTCAGGCGCGCCGCCGGTTGGTCCGAGTAGTTCAGGTACCACAGGTTGCTGATGTAGAGCCCGGTGCCGAGGCGCTTGAGGATGTCCTTCTGCTCCAGATCGCCGCCTTGCATGACCAGCGCCGTCGGGTACTCATGGCTGCTGGCGCCGTTGGCAGCGAGGCCGTATTCGGCGGCGCTGCGGGAATTGATCAGTCGGGCATTGGCCATGCCTTTGGCGATCAACCCCAGATCATCGCGGGGATAACCTTCGTCGGAAAACGCCGGGCTCAAGGAACCGCTGACCTGCTCACTCAACCATACGTTGGGGCTGAAGCAGGCTTCGCTGGCGTAGAACTTCTGCAACGGGCTCTGTTTGCTGGCAATCGCCTGGGCCGAAAACCCGCCCCAGCTCAGCATGCCCATGATTTCTTCCAGCGCTGCCGGCGCCAGATAGGCGCGGTATTCGCCGGGCGGCAGCGTGCGCAATGGCCGCCCCAGAAACGCCAATTGCTCGCGGGCCTGCTGGAAGCGCCTGGCAAAGCCTTCGCTGCTCCAGTCGTGCCCGGCATAGCTGGCTTTCACCGCCTGACCGTTTTCATGGAACAGGCTGAAATCGAAGTTGAAGCTGTTGGCCTGATGCCAGCCGAACGCGCCCGAGGAACTGGCGAAACCGCGACTGATCGGCCCGGCGGCATAGAAACCGACCAGGTCCAGGCCCTCGGCAGCCTGGGTGATTTCAGCGACCACTTGCTCGGTGTCCGGCAGCGGATGCTCCTGCACGTTGTTGCTCTGCCAGTCGTTCTGGTTAAGCAGCAGGTACGGATCCTGAGGCAATAGTGGCAAGGTTTCGCGCAACTGCTGCAGACCTTCGGCCAGGCGCTGAAGATCAACTTCGTAGTCGCCCGACAGGGTGATATTCAGATCGGCATGACGACCCTCGTTAATCAATTTGAACCCGACACTCGCTTGCTGCACCTGCCCGGCCTGACGGACCTTGGCGTGGTTGAAACGCACGAAAGCCGACGACTCGGCGGCGTAGCTGAGGGTGAATTGCTCCGGTGTGCGCAGCGCATCGCGCAACCAGTTGACCAGGGCCTTGAACGACTCGGCCTGGCTATTTGAAGTGCTCGTGGCAGTACTCATCAGGCATCTCCCCCAAACACATCCACATTGCTGAACACACAGGCCGGCGACGCGTGACCGACGCGGATCACCTGGTTCGGTTCGCCCTTGCCGCAGTTCGGCGTGCCTAGCACTTTGACGGTGTTGGCATCGCCGACAGCGCTGAGGCTTTTCCAGAATTGTGCGGAAATCGCCCGGTAGTTCGGGTTTTTCACCACACCTTTGAGTTCTCCGTTTTCGATCAACTGGCCCCATTCGCAACCGAACTGGAATTTGTTGCGCGCGTCATCGATGGACCACGAACGGTTGGTGCTCATCAAGATGCCGTGCTCGATATTGCCGATCAGCTGCTCTAGCGGCTGATCGCCGGGCTCGATGTTGAGGTTGGCCATGCGGTCGATTGGTGGACGGTTCCAGCCGCAGGCGCGGCTGTTGGCAACGCCATCCATGCCAGCACGGAATTGCGACAGCGCACCACCGAGCGGACGCAGCAACAAACCTTCTTTAATCAGGAATTGCTTGCTGGCAGCGCTGCCGTCGTCGTCATGGCCGTAGCTGGCGAGTTGCTCGGGGATGTCCGGGTCGAACGTGACGTTGAGCAGTTCGGAGCCGTATTGCAGGCTGCCGAAGTCTTCTGCCTTGACGAAACTGGTGCCGGCGTAATTGCGCTCATCGCCGAGGATGCGGTCCAGTTCCAGCGGGTGGCCGATGGACTCGTGGATCTGCAGCATCATCTGGTCGGGCATCAGCAGCAAGTCGCGTGGGCCTTGCGGGGTGTTCGGCGCCAGCAGCAATTGCAGCGCCTGATCGGCGACCTTCGGGCCGGCACCGATCAGGCCGCAACGGCTGATCACATCAAAGCCGCCCTGCTGGCCGAAATTCTCGCGGCCCAGTGTGCGGGTCTGGCTGTCGTTGCCGTCATACGCGGTGACGTCCAGGCTCGGGTAGACGAAGCGCTGGGCCTGACGCAGCTCGGCACCGGCGCTGTTGAGGTAGATTTGCTCGACGTTGGTGATGCCGATGCTTGCCTGCCAGTTCACCAGTCGCTCGTCCTTGGGCACGGCGGCAGATTCGGCGCCGAGCAGTTGGTAGCAGTCGCTCAGGGACGGGAAGGGCTGGTCGAAGTTGGGCGAGAAATAGTCGGCGCGGTCGCTGGAAACGGCTTGCTCGCGCAGGTCGAGAAGGGCGTGAGGCTTGAGGCGACGGGCTTGTTGCTCGGCTTTCTCCAGCGCAGCTTGCAGGCCGGATTGGGACAGGTCGTTGGTGGCGGCATAGGCTTCGACGCCGTTGACCCGAACGGTCAGCATCGCGCCTTCGTCGCGGCTCAGGCTCGGCGGTTCGGCGACGTTCTTGCGCACCGACAGGTACTGGCCGGACTCGCGCACATAACGCAGCGAAAAGAATTCAGCGCCCGTGCGCAAGGCAGCAAAGCGCTGCTTGAGCTGGGGGTGGAAATCGAACATTCGGGAACCTCCTTGGTATGGAGTTGCGATGTATCGGTATTGCGAGGGGATGAAACGTTTGCGTGGCGCTAGATTAGGCCTGGGCGGGGGGTAGATCAAGGGCGCAGCGGTGTAGGGAGGGATTGCAAGGATGTGTCAGGTCGAGATGTGTTGTCTGGCCGGGCTCCATCGCGGGCAAGCCCGCTCCCACAGGGGGTTTGGGTGGATCACACATTTGCAATCCAACCCGAAACCTGTGGGAGCGGGCTTGCCCGCGATGGGTGCGACTCGGTGTAGCTGTGTTACTGCGCGGTCAGGCTCACATCCCGCAACGGCTTGCCACGCACTGGTGCATCACCGGCCACGTAGTAGGTAGCCTTGCTACGCGGCAATGGCTTGCGACCGCGGATCTTGTCGGCGATTTTCTCGGCCATCATGATCGTTGGCGCGTTCAGGTTGCCGGTGGTGATGATCGGCATGATCGAGGCATCGACCACGCGCAGGGCTTGCATGCCGTGCACACGACCTTCGCCATCGACTACGGCCATCTCGTCGGTGCCCATCTTGCACGAGCAGGACGGGTGGAACGCGGTTTCGGCGTGTTCGCGGATGAACTTGTCCAGCTGTTCATCGGTTTGCACGTCGATGCCCGGGCTGATTTCGCGGCCACGGAAGGCATCCAACGCGGGCTGTTGCATGATTTCACGGGTCAGGCGGATGCCATCGCGGAATTCCTGCCAGTCCTGCTCGGTGGCCATGTAGTTGAACAGGATGCTCGGGTACTCGCGCGGATCCTTGGACTTGGCCTGGATGCGACCACGGCTTGGCGAACGCATGGAGCCCATGTGCGCCTGGAAACCGTGTTCTTTCACACCGTTGCTGCCGTTGTAGTTAATCGCCACCGGCAGGAAGTGGTACTGAATGTTCGGCCAATCGAATTCCGGACGGGTGCGGATGAAACCGCCGGCTTCGAACTGGTTGCTGGCGCCGATGCCGGTGCCGTTGAACAGCCACTCGGCACCGATGGCCGGCTGGTTGTGCAGCAGCAGCGACGGGTACAGCGAGACCGGTTGGGTGCACGCGTATTGCAGGTACAGCTCAAGGTGATCCTGCAGGTTTTCACCAACGCCTGGCAGGTCGTGGACCACCGGGATGTCGAGTTTCTTCAGCAGTTCGGCCGGGCCGACGCCGGAGCGTTGCAGAATCTGCGGCGAAGCGATGGCGCCGGAGCACAGCAGCACTTCCTTGCGGGCGCGGACTTCAACGCGCTCTTCAGCGGCGCCGATCAGGTAACGCACGCCGACCGCACGCTTGCCTTCGAACAGGATCTTGTCGGTCAGGGCATGGGTGACGATGGTCAGGGTCGAGCGCTTCTTGGCGACGTCCAGGTAGCCGCGAGCGGTGCTGGCGCGACGGCCGTTCGGCGTCACGGTGCGGTCCATCGGGCCGAAACCTTCTTGCTGGTAGCCATTGAGGTCTTCGGTGCGCGGGTAACCGGCCTGCACGCCTGCTTCAACCATCGCGTGGAACAGCGGGTTGTTGCCGGCTTTCGGCGTGGTCACGCTGACCGGACCGTCGCCACCGTGGTAGTCGTTCGGGCCGATGTCACGGGTTTCCGCCTTGCGGAAATACGGCAGGCAGTCGAGGTAGGTCCAGTCTTCCAGGCCGGGCAGTTTCGACCAGTTGTCGTAGTCCATGGCGTTACCACGGATGTAGCACATGCCGTTGATCAGCGAAGAACCACCCAGGCCCTTGCCGCGACCGCATTCCATCCGGCGACCGTCCATGTGTGGCTCTGGATCGGTTTCGTAGGCCCAGTTGTAGCGACGACCTTGCAGCGGGAACGCCAGGGCGGCCGGCATTTGCGTGCGGAAGTCGAGACGGTAATCCGGGCCGCCCGCTTCGAGCAGCAGGACGGTGACGCCTTCGTCTTCAGTCAGACGGGTCGCCAGGGTGTTACCGGCCGAGCCGGCACCGATGATGATGTAATCGAATTCTTGGGACATTGAATGCACCCTCTTTGAAGTTGGTCAGGTCGGCGAGTGCTTCGCACTCGATCGCGGGCAAGCCACGCTCCCACAGGGATCGGGGGCACCGCAGATTTGGCGAACGACGCCAAACCTGTGGGAGCTGGCTTGCCTGCGATAGCGATCTCGCAGGCGAAGCAAATACCGCCTTAGAAAACCGAGGCGTAATCGCCCAGTTCGACCTGTACCGATTTGATGCGTGTGAAGTTGTTCAGCGAGCTGATGCCGTTCTCACGACCCACACCCGACTGCTTGTAGCCGCCGACCGGCATCTTGGCGTCGGACTCGCCCCAGGCGTTGATCCAGCAGATACCGGCTTCCAGTTGATGGATCACACGGTGAGCGCGGTTCAGGTCTTTGGTGACGACACCAGCGGCCAGGCCGAACTCGGTGTCGTTGGCGCGACGGATCACTTCTTCTTCGGTTTCGTACGTCAGGATGCTCATCACCGGGCCGAAGATTTCTTCGCGAACGATGGTCATCTCGTCGGTGCAGTCGGTGAACACGGTCGGTGCCACGAATGCGCCTTTGGCGAATTCGCCGTCGGTCAGACGATCGCCACCGCACAGCAGGCGGGCGCCTTCTTCCTTACCTTTGGCGATGTAACCCAGCACGCTTTCCATGTGGGCGAAGCTGACCAGCGGGCCGAAGTTGGTGTTTTCGTCTTCCGGGTTACCGACGCGAATGCGCGCAACGCGCTCAACGATCTTGGCTTCGAACGCAGCTTTCAGGTGGCTCGGCACGAACACGCGAGTGCCGTTGGTGCAGACCTGACCGGAGCTGTAGAAGTTGGCCATCATCGCGGTGTCGGCGGCGCGATCGAGGTCAGCGTCGTCGAAAATGATCAGCGGGGATTTGCCGCCCAGTTCCATGGTCACGTCTTTGAGCGACGAGCCCGAAGCGCTGGCCATCACCTTCTTGCCGGTGTCGGTGCCGCCGGTGAAGGAAATTTTTTCGATGCGTGGGTGCTCGGTCAACCAGGTGCCGACTTCACGGCCACTGCCGGTCAGAACGTTGAACACACCGGCTGGCAGGCCGGCTTCGGTATAGATCTCGGCCAGTTTCAGGGTAGTCAGGGAAGTGACTTCGCTTGGTTTGAAGATCATCGCGTTACCGGCCGCCAGGGCCGGTGCGGATTTCCACAGGGCGATCTGGATCGGGTAGTTCCACGCGCCGATACCGGCCACGATGCCCAGCGGCTCGCGACGGGTGTAGACGAACGACGTGGTGCGCAGCGGGATCTGCTCGCCTTCGATGGCCGGTACCAGACCTGCGTAATATTCCAGCACGTCAGCGCCGGTAACGATGTCGACGTAACGGGTTTCGGAGTACGCCTTGCCGGTGTCCAGGGTTTCCAGGGCGGCCAGTTCATCGTTGCGCTCGCGCAGGATGTCGACGGCACGACGCAGGATGCGCGAACGCTCCATGGCAGTCATTGCAGCCCAGATTTTCTGGCCCTTTTCGGCGCTGACCACAGCGCGCTCAACGTCTTCCTTGGTCGCACGTTGTACGGTTGCGAGGACTTCACCGTTAGCCGGGTTGATGGCTTCGAAAGTGGCGTCGCTGCTGGCGTCACTGTAGCCGCCATCGATGTAGAGTTTTTGCAGTTCGAAACGGGCCATAAAGTCCTCGCAAGTGCATAAGTTAGTTGGCGTTAACCACCGGGCGAGCCGTGTAGCAGTGGCATCGCGGTCGGTAGCGGTTCAGGTGCTGAGCGGTTCTGTGTGCTCTAACTCACCTGCTTGGCCAGTTGGAAATCCATGTATTCGTAAGCGATCTGGTGCGCCTGCCCGGTGTCGAAAGCATCTCCCGACAGCGCGCCGCGCAACCACAAACCGTCGATGAGAGCTGCCAGACCTCGAGCTGCACTGCGCGCGTCATCGAGCGGCAATACACGGCGGAACTGGCAGCACAGGTTGGAATACAGACGGTGATCGTTGATCCGCTGCAACCGGTGCAAAGACGGGTGGTGCATGCTGGTGGCCCAGAAGGCCAGCCAGGTTTTCATTGCCGGGCCATTGACCTGGCTGGCGTCGAAGTTGCCTTCGATAATCACCTGAAGGTGAGCCCGTGGGCTGGTGTCCTCCAGCGCCTGACGGCGCGCGGTGACGTTCTCGCTGAGGACACTCATCAGATACTGCGCCGTGGCGGCGATCAGGCCGTTCTTGTCCTGAAAGTAGTGACTGATGATGCCATTCGAGACACCGGCCAAACGGGCGATCAGCGCAATGCTGGCGTCCCCCATGCCGACCTTGTCGACAGCCTGTAGCGTGGCTTCGATCAATTGCTGGCGGCGGATGGGTTGCATACCGACCTTGGGCATCTTGCACATCTCCTTAGGCCTTCCGGCGGACGTAAAACGTCTATCGGATTGAAGGCCAGTCTATTTTGTTTTGATTGAACGTTCAATCAACAAAGAATAAGATCTGCGACAATTCGTCGCTGCCTACAGGTTTTTCCTACACGTAGTTGGCGGAAAAACGACATCTGAAAATGCTCGAAACCCACACGCTCAGGCGTTCAGGGGTTTCGGGCTTTTTTCGGGCTGTCTTTATATCACCCGCTGGTCGGCTGCCAACTAACCGAATGGTCGGGTAACGCGTTGCCTTGTGTTTTTCTCTCGCACTGCCTGGAGCATCTGTGCCATGAGTTCTGCCTCTCTAATAAAGACCCCACCCGAGAAGGTGACGGTCAACGGTTGGGTGTTCTACACCTCTACCGCGCTGATCCTGCTATTGACCGCCATTCTGATCATCGCCCCGCAAGAGGCCGGCAGAATGCTCGGCATTGCCCAGGCCTGGTTGTCCCGCAGCTTCGGCTGGTACTACATGGTGGTGATCGCCGCTTATCTGGTTTTTGTGGTTGGCCTGGCGTTTTCGTCCTACGGCAAACTCAAACTGGGCAGCAAGGACGACACCCCGGACTTCAGCTACGGTGCCTGGGCGGGGATGCTGTTCTCGTCGGGCATCGGCATTTCCTTGCTGTACTTCGGTGCATCCGAGCCGCTGGACCACTATTTCAATCCGCCGGAAGGCGTGGCCGGCAGCAACCTTGCGGCCCGTCAGGCGGTGCAACTGACGTTCCTGCATTGGGGCCTGCATGGCTGGGCAATCTACGCACTGGTCGGCCTGGCCGTGGCGTACTTTGCTTACCGTCATAACCAGCCGCTGGCGTTGCGGTCGGCGCTGTATCCGCTGGTCGGCGAGCGTTGGGTCAAAGGCGCCGCCGGTCATGCGGTGGACGGCTTCGGGATGTTCGTGACCTTGCTGGGGCTGGTGACGAACCTGGGGATTGGTTCGCTGCAAGTGTCTTCCGGGCTGGAAAACCTGTTCGGCATGGAGCACAGCAACACCAACCTGCTGATCGTGATCATCGTGATGAGCACCGTGGCGACCATCGCCGCTGTGTCTGGCGTGGAAAACGGTATTCGCCGCCTGTCCAACTTGAACATCGTGTTGTTCAGCGGTCTGCTGATTTTCGTGCTGCTGTTCGGCCCGACCCTGCACCTGCTCAACGGCTTTGTGCAGAACATCGGCGACTACCTGAACGGCGTGGTGCTGAAGACCTTCGACCTCTACGTGTACGAAGGCGACAGTGAGAAGTCTGACCGCTGGTTGGGCCTGTGGACCCTGTTCTACTGGGCCTGGTGGATTTCCTGGGCCCCATTCGTCGGCATGTTCATCGCGCGTATTTCCCGTGGTCGCACGGTGCGTGAACTGGTGGCCGGCGTGTTGCTGATTCCGCTGGGCTTCACCCTGGCATGGCTGTCGATCTTCGGTAACTCGGCCCTGGACCTGGTGATGAACCATGGGGCGGTGGAACTCGGGAAGACGGCGCTGGAACAGCCGTCGATGGCGATCTACCAGTTGCTTGAGCATTACCCTGCGTCGAAGATCGTGATCGGCGTGTCGATTTTTGTCGGTTTCGTGCTGTTCCTGACCCCGGCGGACTCCGGCGCGGTGATGATGGCCAACCTTTCCTGCAAGGGCGGTAATGTTGACGAAGATGCGCCGCACTGGCTGCGGATTTTCTGGTCGGCAGTGATCACCCTGGTGACCATCGGTCTGTTGTTCGCCGGTAACTTCGAAGCCATGCAAACCATGGTGGTGCTGGCGGGGCTGCCGTTCTCGGTGGTGCTGGTGTTCTTCATGTTTGGCTTGCACAAGGCCATGCGCCAGGACGTGCAAATCGAACAGGAGCAAGCGGAACTGGCGGCGCGTGGTCGTCGTGGTTTCAGCGAGCGTCTGACCCAGCTGGATCTGCAACCGAACCAGTCGATCGTTCAGCGTTTCATGGACAAGCGCGTCAGCCCGGCACTGGAAGACGCGGCTGTGCAATTGCGTGCTCAGGGCCTGGATGTGCAGACGTTGCTGGGCAAGGCCAAGCGCTGCATGGGCGTGCGGATCGAGATGGAAGAGGGCAACCCTTTTGTCTATGAAGTGAGCCTGGATGGTTATCTGGCGGCGGCGAGTGACACGGTGTCGGCCGAAAGTGCCGATGAACCGCGCGCACGTTACTACCGCGCCGAGGTGTACCTGCATAACGGCAGCCAGGATTACGACCTGATGGGCTTCACTCAGGATCAGATCACCCGTGATGTGCTCGATCAGTTTGAAAGCCATCGGCAATTGCTTGGCCGGGTTTATAGCTGAGTAATCGAGGACGCGGTGTTTCGGTCCGAAGCACCGCGTCGGCTTCATCGCCAGCAGGCTGGCTCCCACAAGAGAATGCATTCCAATGTGGGAGCCAGCCTGCTGGCGATGGGGTCTTCAACTCCAACACTGCATGACCCGATATCCCGCAAACAAAAACGCCGCGATCTCTCGCGGCGTTTTTGTGTCTGCTGCTTCTTACCCCAGGTTCTTGCCGAGCAGCGCGTGATACAGCTCGCTGTCGCCAAGAATCCCGACAACCTTGTTGTTGTCGTGCAGCACCAGTTTGTTGCCGGTCTGGTAACGAATCTGCAGCGCATCACGCATGCCGATGTTGGAGTCCACCAGTGTTGGCCGACGCCCCAAACCTTCAACCGCTTGCCCTGGTATCCAGTTCTGCAGGTCCAGGCTCGAGCCGTTCTGGCGTGCGCCTTTGATGGTGTTGCCTTCGGCCAGGTCCAGCCACGAATCGCCGCCTGGATCCAGGCACACCGAACCGTTGATGCGTTTGCAGTTGTCCAGGGTGCGCATCAGGCTGCGACCGCACAATACGTTCAGCGGGTTGGTGTGGGCGACGAAGGTGCGCACGTAATCGTCCGCAGGGTTGAGCACGATTTCTTCCGGTTTGCTGTACTGGATGATCCGGCCGTCTTTCATGATGGCGATACGGCTGCCGAGCTTCAGGGCTTCATCGAGGTCGTGACTCACGAAAACGATGGTCTTGCTCAGTTTGCGTTGCAGCTCCAGCAGTTCGTCTTGCAGACCTTGGCGAATCAGCGGGTCGAGGGCCGAGAACGGTTCGTCCATCAGCAGAATGTCGGCGTCCATCGCCAGCGCTCGGGCCAGGCCGACACGCTGTTGCATACCACCGGAGAGCTCATCGGGTTTCTTGTTGCGCCACTGGGTCAGGCCTACCAGTTCGAGTTTTTCATCGACCAGTTTTTTCCGTTCCTTCTCCGGCCGGCCCTGCATTTCCAGACCGAAGCTGATGTTCTCGCGCACCGTCAGCCAAGGCATCAGGGCGAACTTCTGGAACACCATCGCGATGCGCTTGGTGCGCATCATTTTCAGTTCCGCTGGCGTGCACGAGGCGATGTCGATCTGCTTGCCTTCGTGCTCGACGAACAACTTGCCACGGCTGACGGTGTTGAGGCCGTTGATGCAACGCAGCAGGCTGGACTTGCCGGAGCCGGACAGGCCCATCAGTACGCAAATTTCACCTTTTTCGATGTCCAGGCTGGCCTTTTCGACACCGACGATTTGCCCGGTCTTTTTCAGAATCTCGTTGCGGGTCATGCCCTGGTCGAGGAGTTTGAGTGCCTCGCGCGGGTCTTTGGAGAAGATCACGTCCACGTCTTCGAAGCGAATAATGCTCATGCGTCACCCCCTACTTTAGCGTCGGGTTGTTTGCAGATACGGTCGAGCATGATCGCCAGCAGTACGATCGCCAGGCCTGCTTCGAAGCCCAGGGCGATATCAGCAGTGTTCAGTGCGTTGACCACGGGTTTGCCCAGGCCATCGGCGCCCACCAGTGCCGCAATCACCACCATCGACAACGACAGCATGATGCACTGGGTGATACCGGCCGCGATGCTTGGCATGGCGTGGGGCAGTTCGATGCGCGACAGGAGCTGGCGACGGGAGCAGCCAAAGGCCTTGCCGGCGTCCATCAGTTCGTCCGGAACATCGCGGATACCCAGGTAGGTCAGGCGGATGGGCGCGGCAATCGCGAACACCACCGTCGAGATCAGACCCGGGACCACACCCAGACCGAAGAGGGTCAGGGTAGGAATGAGGTACACGAAGGTCGGCACGGTCTGCATCAGATCGAGCACCGGCCGCATCACTGTGTAGAACATCGGTTTGTGCGCGGCGACGATGCCCAACGGCACGCCGATCAGCACGCACACCAGGGTGGCGAACAACACCTGGGCGAGGGTTTCCATGGTTTCCTGCCAGTACCCCAGATTGAGGATCAGCAGAAAGGAGGCAATGACGAAAACGGTCAGGCCCCATTTGCGTTGAATGAAGTGTGCCAGTAGCGCTATGAGGCCGATCAATGCCAGCGGGTTGAACCAGGTCAGCGCAAAAGTCACGCCGTGGATCATCGTTTCCAGTGACACGGCGATTGCGTCGAAGGTGCTGGCGCCGTTTTGCGTCAACCATTCAACGAAGCCCGCGATGTACTGGCCTAAAGGTATTTTCTGATCAATCAGCATGGTAGTGAACGTCCGCATGCAAGGAAATAAACAGCCCGGGCGAGCGAACTCGCCCGGCGTAAGCGATGCTCCCTAAATCAAGGCTGCGCAAGCTTGGCTTTCACGGCCTCCAGGCCAGGTTTACCGTCAATGGTGGTCACGCCAGCAAGCCAGGTATCGAGCACCTGTGGATTCTTTTTCAGCCAGGCCTTGGCGGCCGCGTCAGGCTTCATTTTGTCGTCCAGGACGTTGCCCATCAGCGTGCTTTCCATGTCGAGGGTAAACACCAGGTTTTTCAGCAGCTGACCCACGTTGCTGCATTCCTGTGCGTAACCCTTGCGGGTGTTGGTGTAGATGGTCGCCTGGCCGAAGTTCGGGCCGAAGTATTCGTCGCCGCCAGTCAGGTACTTCATCTTGAATCGTGTGTTCATCGGGTGCGGTTCCCAGCCCAGGAACACCACGGCGGTGTTGCGGCGCTGGGCGCGATCGACTTGCGAGAGCATGCCTGCCTCGCTGGACTCGACCACCTTGAAGCCGGCGTCTTTCAGGCCGAAGGCGTTCTTGTCGATCATGCTCTGGATCAGGCGGTTGCCGTCGTTACCCGGTTCGATGCCATAGATCTTGCCGTCGAGTTCTTTCTTGAACTTGGCGATGTCGGCGAAATCTTTCAGACCTTTGTTATACAACTCTTCGGGCACGGCGAGTGTGTATTTTGCGTTTTCCAGATTAGCGCGCAGGGTGTCCACGGTGCCGGCATCGCGGTAGGCCTTGATGTCGTTTTCCATGGTCGGCATCCAGTTACCGAGGAACACGTCCATGTTCTTGCCGTCGGCCAGGGACTTGTAGGTCACCGGCACGGAAATCATCGTGGTCTTGGTCTTGTAGCCCAGGGCATCGAGAACGACGCTGGTGGTGGCGGTAGTGACGGTAATGTCCGTCCAGCCGACATCGGAGAAGTTTACGGTGCTGCATTGGGCCGGTTCTGCGGCTTGAGCCAGAAACGGCAGACTCAGCATGGCGGCCAACAACAACGACGGGGAACCTTTCATAAGGGGCGACTCCTTGGTGTTTTTTTTGGCAGTGTTCCGACTGGACCACCGCACTTATCTGTTGCGGTTGGATGGCGTTTTGGAGACAGCTCTACCACGGCGCCTTGCAATCGAGTCGATACGATCATGTACCAGTGAAAATCTGACGCCTACAGGGTGCGTCGTAACCAGTACAGGGATGGTCGCATCCAGTGTCGGTAACGTCGTTTACAGCTTTTTTCAGCCCGTTTTGCCCCGCTGATCCGCAAAAAAACGGCGAAAACACTGCGTAAGCGGCCTGCGGCGCTAGCGGGCATGAGTGCGTCGGTGTGAGACGTTGAGCGACATGACAAAAGCCTGATGATGCGGCCATCTCGGCGGATTGCAGCTTGAGCGTAGCAGCTCCGTCACTGGGCGCTTTTGCGCCTGGAGCAGGCACATCCAGGAGTTCAGCAGTAATGGCTATCAGCGTTTTCGACTTGTTCAAAATCGGCATCGGCCCTTCCAGTTCGCACACCGTGGGGCCCATGCGCGCCGCGGCGCTGTTCGTGCAAGGTTTGCGTGAACAGGGACTTTTGGAGCAGGTGCGGCGCGTTGAAGTTCAGCTTTATGGTTCGCTTTCGGCCACCGGCATCGGTCACGGCAGCGACAACGCGGTGATCATGGGGTTGATGGGCGAATGGCCGGATGCAATCGATCCGTCGCAAATCGGCATCCGCATCGCGGCCCTGCGTGAAACCGACACGCTATTGCTCGACGGTCGCTTGTCGGTCCCGTTCATCTGGGCCCGGGACATGCGCCTGATCGACGAGAACCTGCCGTTCCATCCCAATGCCATGACCCTGGTTGCCGAAGGCGATCACGGCGAGCTGCATCGCGACACCTACTATTCCATCGGCGGCGGTTTTGTCGTCGATGAGGCACAGGCTTCCAGCGGCGTGGTGGATCTGGATAGCACCGTGCTGCCTTACGACTTCTCCAGTGCCGTCGAGCTGCTCAGTCTCTGCAAGCAGCACAACCTGCGCGTTGCAGAGTTGATGATGGCCAACGAGAAAGTCTGGCGCAGCGAAGAGGAAATTCGCGCCGGCCTGATGAAACTCTGGCGGGCGATGCAAGATTGCGTGGAGCAAGGCCTCAAGCACGAAGGCATCTTGCCCGGTGGCCTGAATGTGCGTCGTCGCGCGGCCAAATTGCACCGCAGCCTGCAAGAACTGAACAAGCCCAACGTGATCGGCTCGACCCTGAGCGCCATGGAGTGGGTCAACCTGTTCGCCCTGGCGGTCAACGAAGAAAACGCTGCTGGCGGGCGCATGGTTACGGCGCCGACCAACGGCGCGGCGGGGATCATTCCGGCGGTGCTGCACTACTTCATGAAGTTCAGCGAGGCAGTGACCGACGCCAACGTGGTCGATTACTTCCTCAGTGCCGCGGCGGTGGGGATTCTGTGCAAGAAGAACGCCTCGATCTCCGGTGCCGAGGTCGGTTGCCAGGGTGAAGTCGGTTCGGCCTGCGCCATGGCGGCGGCCGGGTTGGCGGAGATTCTCGGTGCCACACCGGAGCAACTGTGCAACGCGGCGGAAATCGGCCTGGAACATAACTTGGGCCTGACCTGCGACCCAGTGGGCGGCCTGGTGCAAGTGCCGTGCATCGAGCGCAATGCGATTGCCGCGGTGAAAGCGATCAACGCGGCGCAGATGGCGCTGCGCGGCGACGGTCAGCACTTTATCTCGCTGGACCGGGTGATCCGCACCATGCGTGATACCGGTGCCGACATGCACGACAAATATAAAGAGACATCGCGCGGTGGGTTAGCGGTTAGCGCGGTTGAGTGTTGAATCAGTAATACCGAGTCGCCTGCTTCGCGAGCAAGCCCGCTCCCACATTGGATTTGTGCACGACGCTGATTAAATGTGGGAGCGGGCTTGCTCGCGAAGGGGCCAGACCAGTCAAAACTGCGCACCAAGTGAACACCCGCACCAAAACCGCGCAACCTTTTAGCGCGTCGCAAACAGGTAAGCCTGTCTCCCCCAGTCAGGGATCCAATTCAAGCCTGACCGTCCGTCACCTGTGCTTGCGGTGACACTCTCCCCTGGAGCGTCGCAGCCCTGTTCCCACAAGTGCTACCGATTTGCTCACAGGCAACGGGGTAGCGGGTTTGCGGCCTCTAATGGCACTTATGACCTCTTATCTCTGCGCGCCATATCTAGACGCATCGCGACGTCGTTTTCAGGAGTTATTGAACACGCATTCAATTTTAGGCATGGCAATTGCTCTGTCATTACAAAGCCCGTCTCCCACGCGAGAACGATGGCAATAAAAAGAGCCTCCGCCTGAGGCCATCACCCGCTTTGTGTGAGGAGATACCGCGATGACGACGTTCAACTCCGGGGCCCAACCCCAGAACCGTGCGCCTCAATCCATCGGCTTTTTGCTGCTGGACAATTTCACGCTTATTTCTCTGGCCTCTGCAGTAGAACCTCTGCGCATGGCCAACCAATTGTCCGGCCGCGAGCTTTATCGCTGGACCACACTCACCGTCGATGGCGGTCAGGTCTGGGCCAGTGACGGACTGCAAATCACCCCCGACGCCTCCATGCACAAAGCGCCTCCCCTGGACACTGTCATTGTCTGCGGCGGCATCGGTATTCAGCGTACTGTTACCCGAGAACACGTGTCGTGGCTGCAAAGCCAGGCGCGTCAGCACCGTCGTCTCGGCGCGGTCTGCACCGGCAGCTGGGCCCTGGCTTGCGCAGGTCTGCTGGACGGTTTCGATTGCAGCGTGCACTGGGAATGCCTGGCGTCGATGCAGGAAGCTTTCCCGCGGGTGGCCATGAGCACCCGTCTGTTCACCCTCGATCGCAACCGTTTCACCAGCTCCGGTGGCACCGCGCCGCTGGACATGATGCTGCACCTGATCAGCCGCGATCACGGTCGTGAACTGTCGGCCGCGATCTCGGAAATGTTTGTCTACGAGCGCATCCGCAACGAGCAGGATCACCAGCGCGTGCCGCTCAAGCACATGCTCGGCACCAACCAGCCGAAGCTTCAGGAAATCGTGGCGTTGATGGAAGCCAACCTCGAAGAGCCGATCGACCTCGACGAACTGGCGGTGTACGTCGCTGTTTCGCGTCGTCAGCTGGAGCGGTTGTTCCAGAAATACCTGCACTGCTCGCCGTCGCGTTACTACCTGAAACTGCGCCTGATCCGCGCTCGGCAACTGCTCAAGCAAACGCCGATGTCGATCATCGAAGTGGCGTCGGTATGTGGGTTCGTGTCCACGCCGCACTTCTCCAAGTGCTACCGCGAATATTTCGGCATTCCGCCGCGCGACGAGCGCGTGGGTTCCAACACCACGCAACAAGTGGCGATGATGCCGCTGCCGCAAGCACTGGTGCTGTCGCCATTGTCCGGGCCGCTGTCGGCGTTGAGTCAGGCGCGCAATGAGTCGACGTTTGCGAGCGTAAGGCTCTAAACCGAGGCGCCTTCATCGCGGGCAAGCCCGCTCCCACAGGTTCTGTGTCAATGCATCAATTGTGTATACGACGCAAAATCACTGTGGGAGCGGGCTTGCCCGCGATTGGGTCTATCAGGCGCTACGGCTTTGCTGATACTCCGCCAACGCCGGCAGCAATTGCTTGTCGATCGCCTGGCGCACGGCCGGCAGGATGGTCGCGCTGCTGGTGTACATCTGCTTCACCATAGTGCGCAGCGTCATCGCCCGCTCATCGTTCAAGCCTCGCACGGCACACTCGCAAGCCTGCTCGGCTGTGGAGCCGCTCGGTACTTGAAAACCCAACGATTTTAGTTGGCCCAACAGGTCTTCCTGGTCAATCAAATCGGCGTGCATCATGACGCAATCCTTCTTCAGGGAACGGTGTCGTGGCTCGATTCTGGTAGGGGCTGGGGATGGCGGCAAGGACGATTTGTCGCAATGGCCGCAATACCTATGAACATGTCGTTTTCGGCTAACTTGCCATGCAAGGGAATGGGCACACTGGATTCAGCTGGCTTCACGAAGGTTTGGTCACCCTCGCGCAACAGCTCCTCAACAGTACCCTCCTCAGCTCCGATCCTGTCACGGCTTGATCGGGGTTTTTTTTGCCTGTGAATCAGAGCGTTTTGTGTTGCCTGTGCAGACGCCATCGCGGGCAAGCCACGCTCCCACAGGACTTGCCAATAACCTGTGGGAGCGTGGCTTGCCCGCGATGAACGATGACGCGGTCTAGCGTTGCAACACCAAAATCCGCGACAACAACTCATCCCTGTCGACATAACAACCCTGGAAATGCCGGGCGCCTGTTGCCGGGTCAAACGCATTGCGTGCATGAAGGGTGCGGCGGTTGTCGAAGCACCACAGCTCACCGGGTTTGAGCCGCGTCATCACCCGGAAGCGCGCCTCGCGGGTCATTGCAATGAAGCGACGGTAAGCGCGATACAGCTTGGGCATCTGCTCGACTGAAGCATCGAACGGCCCGCGCAGAAAGTTTGCCATACGGATTTCCGACACCTGCCCGAACGCATCCAGGGCGATGATCGGCGCCAGGCAGCGGTAGTCGCTGTGGCGGTCCTTGTTGCGGAACTCCACGGGAATTTCACACAAGGCTTGAAACGCCTCGGGATCTTCTTGGCGCAAGGCTTGGGCGATGGCAAAACCGTCGACGAAAATGCTCTCGCCGCCGTCGGCGTCATTGACCAGGCAATGCAGAAATTGCAGCCCCGGTTGCAGCTCCCGAGTGGGCAGATCGCTGTGCAGCGGCAGGTTGAAAGCGGTGTAGGCATTGCTGTCTGCGTCGGCCTTGGATTGCACGTTGAACAGCACGCCGAAATTGCTCTCGCGGATGAACGAAATCCGCTGGGCGATCAGCTTCAGCGAGCCCGGCTCAGTCGGTACACCGCGAACCTGGGTCAGGCCGATGTCGCGCACGGCCAGCAGCCATTGCAGCAAGGCATCGTTGTCGTCCATCAACGCCTGATAGTCGAACACCGGCAGCTTTAGCTGGCTGTCCCACAGCTTGCTTTTCGGTTTGGTGGCTCGGCGTTCAGCGCGGGACTCATCGTCATACGCGTGAGCTCGCAGCCAGCCCGGGTCGAAGCGACTGAGGTGGCCGTCCTGCCAATCGATACACAGGCAACCTTCGGCATCGATTCGAGCGCTGTCGGGGATCAGATTTTCCGCGACATCGACGATTTCCAGCACTTGCTCGCGAGTCACCGTGTAGACGCACTGCGGGCACGGGCAGTTGTCCCGTAGCCATTGATGATGAAAAGGGCTGACCCGAGCGTCCGCCCACTGCACTTGAATTCGGTCCGCCAGGGTGTGCACGGCGGTCAACGCGCTGATCAACGGGTAGGTGCGGAAATCGGCAAAAGCGGCGGCGGTGTTCATGGCGAGCTCCTTGCTATTTTTCGGGCGGTAAAGCGATCACTCGGCCGATGAAGGCGGGGGCGGGCAGGTCGGCTTGCTCGGCGACAATGGCTTGCAACTTGTTCAAGGTTTCTTCGCTGAACGGTGCGGATCGCGGCCCGGCGAGGTCTACGTGCAGCAGCATTTGTTCATTGCCCGCCAGCTCCTTGTCACCGCCCACCAGATGCAGGCTGTGGTAGAGGTGCAGGCGCTTGCGGTCATGGCCGATGATCTGGGTGTGCACTTCGACATCGGCATCGAGCTTCACTTCGTGCAGGTAGTTGAGGTGCAGCTCGAGGGTGAACAGCGAGTTGCCGCTGGCTTCGCGGTTGTTGCTGTCCATGCCCAGCCGATCCATCAGCGCGTCGGTGGCGTAGCTGAAAATCAGCAGATAGAAGGCATCGCGCAGGTGGCCGTTGTAGTCGACCCAATCGGGGATGATTTTGGTTTGGTAGGTGGTGAGGGTGGGCATGATTGGGGTTCCGGCAGGTGGATGATCGTTCCCACGCTCTGCGTGGGAATGCCGCCCGGGACGCTCTGCGTCCAGACGACGTGACGCAGAGCGTCACAGGATTCATTCCCACGCAGAGCGTGGGAACGATCAGTACAAGGGGTTACTCGCTAAACGCCATTCCATGCTTCTCTTTGGTGGTCTTCACCGCCTCCAGCACTGCCAGCAAGCAATCATCACGATAGCGCTCCAGCGCCGAGATGCTGTGCTTGCCCAACTGCTCGCTGGTGCCATCCACCACGTCATCAATCAATTTGTCGGTCAGCTCCGGTGCCGGCAGATAGGTCCAGGGCAACTGCAACGCCGGCCCGAATTGCGCCATGAAGTGCCGCATGCCGGCGTCGCCGCCCGCCAGGGTGTAAGTCAGGAAAGTACCCATGAACGACCAGCGCAGGCCCGCGCCAAAACGAATCGCATCGTCGATTTCACCGGTGGTCGCCACACCGTCGTTAACCAGATGCAACGCCTCACGCCACAGCGCTTCGAGCAAACGGTCGGCGATAAAACCGGGTACTTCCTTGCGCACATGCAGCGGGCGCATGCCCAAGGATTCATAGACTTTCATTGCCGCTTGAACCGCTTGCGGCGCGGTATTTTTGCCACCGACCACTTCCACCAACGGCAGCAGGTAAACCGGGTTGAACGGATGCCCGACCACGCAGCGTTCCGGGTGTGTCGAACTCTCGTAAAACTCGCTTGGCAACAGTCCCGAAGTGCTGGAGCCGATCAAGGCATTGGGCTTGGCCGCCGCGCTGATTTTGCTGTGCAATTCCAGTTTCAGCTCCAGTCGTTCTGGAGCGCTTTCCTGGATGAAATCTGCGTCGCGAACGCATTCTTCGATAGTGGCGACAAAGCGCAGACGATCTTGCGACGCGCCGGGTGCCAGGCCTTGCTTCTCCAGCGCGCCCCAAGCATTGGCGACGCGCTTGCGCAGGGCCGCTTCGGCACCGGGCGCCGGATCCCAGGCCACTACGTCGAGGCCGTGGGCGAGGGCGCGGGACACCCAGCCGCTGCCGATGACACCGCTGCCCAGAGCGGCGAAGGTTTTGATATCAGTGATAAAGCTCATGGCGACGTCCTAAAGAGTTCGGTGATCCCTTGTGGGAGCGGGCTTGCTCGCGAAAGCGGAGTGTCAGTCGACAGAGATGTCGGATGTGATGGCCTCTTCGCGAGCAAGCCCGCTCCCACAGGTAAGGTGTAGGTTCGGGTTAACCGCGCTTGGTCAGGCCCATTTTTGCCCGGCCTTCAGCCGGCGTCAGAACACGGGTGCCGAGGCGGCTGAGGATTTCGCTGGCGCGTTCGACCAATTGGCCGTTGGTCGCCAATACGCCCTTGTCCAGCCACAGGTTGTCTTCCAGACCGACCCGCACGTTGCCACCCAGCAACACCGCTTGCGCCGCCATCGGCATCTGCATGCGACCGATGCCAAACCCGGCCCAGACCGCGTCGGCCGGCAGGTTGTCGACCATGGCTTTCATGGTGGTGGTGTCGGCCGGCGCGCCCCACGGGATACCCAGGCACAGCTGGAACAACGGGTTATCCAGCAGGCCTTCCTTGATCATCTGTTTGGCGAACCACAGGTGACCGGTGTCGAAGATTTCCAGCTCGGCCTTCACGCCCAGCTCTTGAATGCGTTTGGCGCCAGCACGCAGCTGCGCCGGGGTGGACACGTAAATGGTGTCGCCGTCACCAAAGTTCAGGGTGCCGCAATCGAGCGTGCAGATTTCCGGCAGCAGTTCTTCGACGTGGGCCAGACGGGTCAGCGGGCCGACCAGGTCGGTGTTCGGGCCGAACTCCATAGGGTTCTCGCCCGCGCCGATTTCCAGGTCACCGCCCATGCCGGCAGTGAGGTTGACGATGATGTCGACGTCGGCCTCGCGGATGCGCTCCATCACTTCGCGGTACAGCGCCACGTCACGGCTGAACTGGCCGGTTTGCGGGTCGCGAACGTGGCAGTGGACCACGGTGGCGCCAGCCTTGGCGGCTTCCACGGCGGCCGCGGCGATTTGTTTCGGGGTGACCGGCACGTGTGGGCTTCTGGCGGTCGTGTCGCCAGCACCGGTGAGTGCGCAGGTGATGATGACGTCGTGGTTCATTGGGTGGTTCCTTGCAGGCGTGATTAGTCAGGTTCGCAGCCCTGTCGGGCTGCGAATCGGTGGTTCAAATCAGGGTTATTTGCTGGTCAGCTTGAGGTTTTCAGCAGCCGGTTTGCCGTCGAAGGTGGTCACGCCTTCGAGCCAGCGTTGCTTGTCTTGCGGGTGATCTTTCAGCCATTGCTTGGCCGATTCGAAAGCGTCCTTGTGATCCAGCAATGGCTGCATCATCCGGCTCTCGTCTTCGGCGGTGTAGGTCAGGTTGCTCAGCAAACGACCAATGTTCGGGCATTGCTCGGCGTATTTCGGCGCGGTGACCGTCCAGACGGTGGCCATGCCTTCGTTCGGGCCGAGGGCGTCTTCGCTGCCGGTGAGGTAGGTCATTTGCACGTTGACGTTCATCGGGTGCGGGGCCCAGCCGAAGAACACCACAGCTTCCTTGCGCCGCACGGCGCGATCCACCGCCGCAAGCATGCCGGCTTCGCTGGACTCGACCAGCTGGAACTTGCCCAGGCCAAATTGATTCTTGGTGATCATCGCCTTGATCTGGGTGTTGGCACCCGAGCCAGGCTCGATGCCGTAAATCTTGCCGCCCAGTTCTTTTTCGAATTTGGCGATGTCGGCGAAGGTTTTCAGGCCTTTGTCGGCGAGGTAAGTCGGCACGGCGAGGGTGGCGCGAGCATCCTTGAGGCTTGGCGCTTCAAGCACTTTGACCTGTTTGGCATCGACGAACGGGGTGATGGTCTGGGTCATCAGCGGGTTCCAGTAACCGAGGAACACGTCCAGGCGCTGGTCGCGAATGCCGGCGAAGATGATTTGCTGGGAGGCGCTGGTCTGTTTGGTGTTGTAGCCGAGGCCATCGAGCAACACCTGGGTCATGGCGCTGGTGGCGATCACGTCGGTCCAGTTCACTACGCCCATGCGCACGTTCTGGCACGACGCGGGTTCGGCCGCCATGACGCTGGCGCTCAAGAAAGCGGTACCGCTGAGTGCAAGAACACAGCTGCTGATCAGTCGTTTCATGTCGGGTTCCTCGGCAGGTCGTTATTGTGGGTCCGGTCATCTTTGTGTGCCGGTGATGCCAAGTTACGCAGCAAAGCCCCCGTAAAAACGCACTGCGGCGACCAGCTCTTGCACTGCAGCGACCTGAGCCCTTGAATGCTCGTTGCAAGTGGCGTATCAACGTCAACACGCTAACCGCCCTCTCGTTACCTGGCCTCTTTTTACCTGCTAAGCGAGTGCGCTCCATGTCCCAGGATTTCTACTTCTTGTTGATGCCGGGTTTCTCGGCGATCGGTTTTATCTCGGCCATCGAGCCGCTGCGGGTCGCCAATCGCTTTCGCGGCGAGCTGTATCGCTGGCATGTGTTGAGCGCTGATGGCGGGGCGGTTTTGGCCAGTAACGGCATGTCGGTCAACGCCGATGCGGCGCTGGAACCTTTGAAGAAAGGTGCGACCTTGCTAGTGGTCGCCGGTTTCGAGCCGCTGAAGTTTTCCAGCCCGGCACTGGAGCACTGGTTGCGCCGTTTGGACAACGAAGGCGTGACCCTCGGCGCCATCGACACTGGCAGCTTCGTTCTCGCCGAAGCCGGCCTGCTCGACGGCCACCGACTGACCCTGCACTGGGAAGCCATCGACGCCTTCAAGGAGTCTTATCCAAAGCTCAGCGTCACCCAGGAGCTGTTCGAGATCGACCGTCGGCGCATCAGCTCTGCCGGCGGCACGGCTTCCATCGACCTGATGCTCGACCTCATCGGCCAGGCCCACGGCCCGGAACTGGCGATCCAGGTCAGCGAACAATTCGTACTCGGGCGCATTCGCCCGCGCAAAGACCACCAGCGCATGGAAGTTGCCACGCGGTATGGCATCAGCAACAAGAAACTGGTGCAGGTGATCGGGGAGATGGAGCAGCACAGCGAACCGCCGCTGAGTACCCTGGAGCTGGCGGAATCGATCAAAGTGACCCGGCGTCAGTTAGAGCGGTTGTTTCGCCTGCATCTGAACGACACTCCGAGCAATTTCTACCTGCGGTTAAGGCTGGAGAAGGCGCGGCAGTTGCTGCGTCAGACGAACATGAGTGTGTTGGAAGTGAGCATCGCGTGCGGGTTTGAATCGCCCTCGTATTTCACCCGCAGTTATCGGGCGAGATTCGAGCGCTGCCCGCGTGAAGACCGACGTACGGCCCAAGCGTAATTCTGACGACACCGAGAAACCTGTGGGAGCGGGCTTGCCCGCGATGAGGCCGGCACATTCAATGTTGATGTTGACTGACACGCCGCCATCGCGGGCAAGCCCGCTCCCACAATGATCTGTGTTGATGAGAGAAAATGTTACTTCTTCATCAGCGCCGAGCACGCTGCTTTGTAAGCCTCATGCTGATACTTGTTCAGCGTCTCCGGCAGTGCAAAATCGAACTTCTTGTTCTGCGCATTGATGGTCTGCGGCGACAGCAGCGTCACTTCGCAATTTTCCAGCAGCTGGAAAATCCCCTCAATCTTGAATGTAGTCGGCCCACCGGCGAACTCGCCTTTCTTGCTGCGCTTCTTGATCGCGATCCGGTCGATAGAGTTCTCACGAACGAACGACGCCACCTGAGCGGCGAAGACTTTGACGTTGGCGGCTTCGTCGTCCTCGTCGAGGGCGATTTTCCTGGTGGCGAGGGCGACGTGACTGAGCGCCTGACCGTCGAGGGAGGCCACGGCGATGATCGCTTCGCTGCCTTTGATTTCGATGCCGCAGATTTTCATTTCAACCCCTTTTCCTGATGCTGGCGTTCAGCTTACAACTCTAGTTGGTTGGCGTTGATGCCAAAAGCTGCGGCAATTTTTTCACGGGTTGCCTTGCGGGGCTTGGCGACCGTTTCTTGCTGGGCGAAAGCCGGTTGGGAAATGCCCATGCGCTTGGCAACTTCATCCTGCGTAAGGTTCAGGTGTTCGCGCCAGGCGCGAATGGGTGTCGCGCCATCGACGATGCGACTGACCACTTCGTGGGGGATCAGATCGGGCTCGATCTTCTGCGCCACATACTGCGCGTAGGGAATGACCACGAACGCCGGTTTTCCCTCCGCGTCGTTGATGATTTGAATCTCAGTAGGTGCGTTCATCGCGTTTTTTGACCTCTTGAATACTGACCACTTTGATCGCGCCATCCCAGTCGAACATAACCCGATAACTACCGACTCGCAGTCGATAGGCGTAGTCATGACCGACCAGTGCTTTGACGTTGCCTACATCAGGCATGCCAGCTAGCGCCGTGATGGCATCACGAACCTGGATCTGATGAACGGAATGCAATTTCAGAGCTGCTTAACGGCCTTTCGAGTCCAGTGAATGCTGTTCATGGAGAATATAAGTCTTTTATAAGATTTTGCGAGTCTTTACTTATATTTTTCAGGTGGCCAACAAACGAAATTTGTCGGGATGTTGCTCGAAAATAGCTGCTTTAACCCTTACCCAGCGGGAGTTGTAGGTTTGCTCGGTGTGGGAAAGGTCTTGATTGAAGGTAAAAGCTGGTAGGGCTACCAGCTTTCGACGGACGATTCAGGATCACTCCTGCCCAATCGACTCCAAAAACTCCGACCGCTCGTCACTCATGCGCGCCACGCAATCATTCTGCGCAATGGTGAACGCTTTGCTACCGCTCGTCGCCGGGAACGCTTCCACTGCACAGTCCGCGTCGCGGGTTTTCAGCCATTGCTGTTGCGCGGTTTTGATTTTGGCGGTGATGTCGGTCAGTTGCGCCTGGTTCTTGCCGTAGAGCGTCTGCATGCGCTCGCTCAGACTTTTGTAGTTTTCATTCAGCAGCTGTTCGGCGGTGGTTCTGCTGTAGGCCGAGCATTCCAGGGTCTGGATTTCGTTTTCGACGGCGTCGCAGGGGTTGTCGTCGGCCTCTTCAGCTGCTTGTACGCCAGTCGCCATCAGTGCCAAAGCCAGGAAGATCGATTTCATTGCGCCGCCGCCCCTTAATCCAGTCATGCATTCAGTAAAACATCCAGTGCGGCGAATTCTGGCCCAAGCGGGCGGCGTTGGATAGGTAGGCAATGACGCCTGTCGACGACCCTTTGTCGCGGATTGACGCTTTCGGCAAACCCCCTGTCGTTTTTGCACCCGGCTACCCCCGCACCGAGGCATATGCTGGCCCCAAAGCGCCGGCACACGATTCGGCGCATGAATCGCTAATAGGGGACAGCCTGATGAGCCCAGCCGAATTGCACGCCGACAGCATCGTTATCGACGGGCTGATTATTGCCAAGTGGAACCGCGAGCTGTTTGAAGACATGCGCAAGGGCGGTCTGACCGCGGCCAACTGCACCGTGTCGGTGTGGGAGGGCTTCCAGGCCACTGTCAACAACATCGCCGCCAGCCAGAAGCTGATCCGCGAGAACAGCGACCTGGTGATTCCGGTGCGCACCACTGCCGATATCCGCAAGGCCAAGGAGCAGGGCAAGACCGGCATCCTCTTTGGCTTCCAGAATGCTCACGCGTTTGAAGACCAGATCGGCTATGTCGAGGTCTTCAAGCAGCTCGGCGTCGGTATCGTGCAGATGTGCTACAACACCCAGAATCTGGTCGGTACCGGTTGCTACGAGCGCGACGGCGGCCTGTCGGGTTTCGGTCGTGAAATCGTCGCTGAAATGAACCGTGTCGGCGTCATGTGCGACCTGTCCCACGTCGGTTCGAAGACCTCCGAAGAAGTCATCCTCGAATCCAAGAAGCCGGTTTGCTACTCCCATTGCCTGCCGTCGGGTCTGAAAGTGCACCCGCGCAACAAGTCCGATGAAGAACTGAAGTTCATTGCCGACCACGGCGGTTTCGTCGGTGTGACCATGTTCGCGCCGTTCCTGGCCAAGGGCATCGATTCGACCATCGACGATTACGCCGAAGCCATCGAATACACCATGAACATCGTCGGCGAAGACGCCATCGGCATCGGCACCGACTTCACCCAGGGCCATGGCCAGGATTTCTTCGAATACCTGACCCATGACAAGGGCTACGCCCGCCGTCTGACCAGCTTCGGCAAGATCATCAACCCGCTGGGCATCCGCACCGTGGGCGAGTTCCCGAACCTGACCGAGACCCTGCTCAAACGCGGCCATTCCGAGCGTGTGGTGCGCAAGATCATGGGCGAGAACTGGGTGAATGTCCTCAAGGACGTCTGGGGCGAATAAGCCACCGCATTTCTGAATCCTTTCCCCCGGCCGTCCGTGCCGGGGGCAACACAACGAATTTTCTGGAGTTAAGTTTCCATGGCCAAGATCGCCCCGCAATTGCCAATCGAAGTCGACAGCGAAACCGGTGTCTGGACCTCCGACGCCCTGCCGATGCTGTACGTACCGCGTCACTTCTTCGTCAACAACCACATGGGCATCGAGGAAGTGCTGGGCGCCGACGCTTACGCCGAAATCCTCTACAAGGCCGGCTACAAGTCCGCCTGGCACTGGTGTGAAAAAGAAGCTGAATGCCACGGCCTGGAAGGCGTTGCAGTGTTCGAGCACTACATGAAGCGTCTGTCGCAACGCGGCTGGGGCCTGTTCAAGATCCAGGACATCGACCTCGACAAAGGCACCGCCAGCGTCAAGCTCGAACACTCCGCATTTGTCTACGTGTACGGCAAGGTCGGGCGCAAGGTCGACTACATGTTCACTGGCTGGTTCGCCGGCGCCATGGACCAGATTCTTCAGGCCCGTGGCAGCTCGATCCGCACCGTTGCAGAACAGGTTTACGGTGGCTCCGAAGAAGGCCACGACGACGGTTTGTTCACCGTCAAGCCGTTGTAAGTCGAGGAACCCGCCATGGCTTTCGAAGCAATGTTTCAACCGATTCAAATCGGCAAACTGACCATCCGCAACCGCGTGCTCAGCACCGCGCACGCGGAGGTCTACGCCACCGACGGCGGCATGACCACCGACCGGTACGTCAAGTATTACGAAGAGAAAGCCAAGGGCGGGATCGGCCTGGCGATTTGCGGCGGTTCCTCCAGCGTGGCCATCGACAGCCCGCAAGGCTGGTGGAAGTCGGTCAACCTGGCCGACGACCGGATCATTCCGCACTTCCAGAACCTGGCCGATGCCATGCACAAGCATGGCGCCAAGATCATGATCCAGATTACCCACATGGGCCGACGCTCGCGCTGGGACGGCGAGCATTGGCCAACCCTGCTGTCGCCGTCGGGCATCCGTGAACCGGTGCACCGCGCGACCTGCAAAACCATCGAACCGGAAGAAATCTGGCGGGTGATCGGCAACTACGCAAGCGCAGCCGCGCGGGCCAAGGCCGGTGGCCTGGACGGCGTCGAACTGTCTGCCGTGCACCAGCACATGATCGACCAGTTCTGGAGCCCGCGGGTCAACAAGCGTACCGACGAATGGGGCGGCAGTTTCGAAAACCGCATGCGTTTCGGCCTGGAAGTGATCAAGGCTGTGCGCAAGGAAGTCGGTCCGGACTTCTGCGTCGGCATTCGTCTGTGCGGTGACGAGTTCCACCCGGATGGCTTGTCCCACGAAGACATGAAGCAGATCGCCAAGTACTACGACGACACCGGCATGATCGACTTCATCGGCGTCGTGGGCTCGGGTTGCGACACCCACAACACCCTGGCCAACGTTATCCCGAACATGAGTTATCCACCGGAGCCATTCCTGCACTTGGCCGCCGGTATCAAAGAAGTGGTGAAGGCTCCGGTTTTGCACGCGCAGAACATCAAGGACCCGAACCAGGCGACCCGTATTCTGGAAGGCGGCTACGTCGACATGGTCGGCATGACCCGCGCCCACATCGCCGACCCGCATTTGATCGCCAAGATCAAGATGGGCCAGGTCGACCAGATCAAACAATGCGTCGGCGCCAACTACTGCATCGACCGTCAGTACCAGGGCCTGGACGTCTTGTGCATCCAGAACGCCGCAACCTCCCGTGAATACATGGGCGTGCCGCACATCATCGAGAAATCGACCGGCGTGAAGCGCAAAGTCGTGGTGGTCGGTGCCGGTCCTGCCGGGATGGAAGCGGCTCGCGTGTCGGCCGAACGTGGTCACGACGTGACCCTGTTCGAGAAGAAAGAATTCATCGGCGGGCAGATCACTACCGCGTCGAAAGCTCCACAACGGGACCAGATCGCCGGTATCACCCGCTGGTTCCAGCTTGAGCTAGCGAGGTTGAAAGTCGACCTGCGCCTGGGCGTGGCGGCGGATGCGGCGACCATTCTCGACCTGCGTCCAGACGTGGTGGTACTCGCTGTCGGCGGTCATCCGTTCCTTGAGCAGAACGAACATTGGGGCGCCGCTGAAGGCCTGGTGGTCAGCAGCTGGGACATTCTCGACGGCAAGGTTGCGCCGGGCAAGAACGTGCTGGTCTACGACACCATTTGCGAGTTCACCGGGATGTCCACCGCCGACTTCCTCGCCGACAAGGGCAGCCAGGTCGAGATCGTCACCGACGACATCAAACCGGGCGTGGCCATCGGCGGTACGTCGTTCCCGACTTACTACCGCAGCATGTACCCGAAAGAAGTGATCATGACCGGCGACATGATGCTGGAGAAGGTCTACCGCGAAGGCGACAAGCTGGTGGCGGTGCTGGAAAACGAATACACCGGCGCCAAAGAGGAGCGGGTGGTGGACCAGGTGGTCGTTGAAAACGGCGTGCGTCCGGACGAAGAAATCTACTACGCGCTGAAGGAAGGCTCGCGCAACAAAGGCCAGATGGACATCGAAGCTTTGTTCGCGATCAAACCGCAGCCTTCGTTGAGCCAGGCAGGCGACGGCTACTTGCTGTTCCGTATCGGCGACTGCGTGGCCCAGCGCAACACCCACGCGGCGATCTATGACGCGTTGCGGTTGTGCAAGGATTTCTAAGCCGGTGAGCTGATCGTTCCCACGCTCTGCGTGGGAATGCAGCCCGTGACGCTCCGCGTCACATTCAAAAGCGGACGCAGAGCGTCCGGTGAGGCATTCCCACGCAGAGCGTGGGAACGATCAATGAGTCCCGTGGGAGCTCCACATGTTGAACACCCTTCTTCCAATCCTGTTGTTCGCTGCCTTGGGCCTGGCTGTCCTGGGCGCGTTGCGGCGGGTGGCTATGTGGCGTCAGGGCCGGGCGTCGAAAGTCGACCTGATCGGCGGTCTGTTCGCCATGCCCAAACGCTACATGGTCGATTTGCACCACGTCGTCGCGCGGGACAAATACATCGCCAACACCCACGTTGCCACGGCCGGTGGTGCAGTGGCGTCCATTGTGCTGGCGATTCTGGTGCATGGTTTTGGCCTGCATAACCGCATCCTCGGTTATGCATTGCTGCTGATGTCGGCGGTGATGTTTGTCGGCGCGATCTTTATGTTCCTGCGCCGTCGCAACCCACCGGCCCGCTTGTCCAAAGGCCCGTGGATGCGCCTGCCGAAAAGCCTGATGGCGTTCTCGGCATCGTTCTTCCTGCTGACCCTGCCGGTCGCCGGCATCCTTCCGGAAAACTTCGGTGGCTGGGTGGTCGCTGCGATCCTCGGCGTCGGCGTGCTCTGGGGCGTTAGCGAACTGTTCTTCGGCATGACCTGGGGCGGGCCAATGAAGCACGCCTTCGCCGGTGCCCTGCACCTGGCCTGGCACCGTCGCGCCGAACGTTTTGGTGGCGGTCGTTCCACCGGGTTGAAACCGCTGGATTTGAATGACCCGAACGCGCCGCTCGGTGTGGAAAAACCCAAGGATTTCACCTGGAACCAACTGCTCGGCTTCGACGCCTGCGTGCAGTGCGGTAAATGCGAAGCGGCGTGCCCGGCGTTCGCCGCTGGCCAGCCACTGAACCCGAAAAAGCTGATTCAGGACATGGTCGTTGGCCTGGCCGGTGGCACCGATGCCAAATTCGCTGGCAGGCCTTATCCGGGCAAAGCCATTGGCGAACACGGTGGCAATCCGCATCAACCAATCGTCAACGGTCTGGTGGACGCTGAAACCCTGTGGTCTTGCACCACTTGCCGCGCCTGCGTCGAGGAATGCCCGATGATGATCGAGCACGTCGACGCCATCGTCGACATGCGCCGGCATCTGACCCTGGAAAAAGGCGCGACCCCGAACAAGGGCGCCGAAGTCCTGGAAAACCTGATCGCCACCGACAACCCGGGCGGTTTCGCGCCAGGCGGGCGGATGAACTGGGCGGCGGATTTGAACCTGAACCTGCTCAGCGAGAAGAAATCCACCGACGTGCTGTTCTGGGTCGGTGACGGTGCCTTCGACATGCGCAACCAGCGCACCCTGCGTGCCTTCGTCAAAGTGCTGAAAGCGGCCAAGGTCGACTTTGCGGTGCTGGGGCTTGAAGAGCGTGACAGTGGTGACGTGGCACGACGCCTGGGCGACGAAGCGACATTCCAGCTGTTGGCCAAGCGCAACATTCAGACCCTGGCCAAGTACAGCTTCAACCGCATCGTCACCTGCGACCCGCACAGCTTCCATGTGCTGAAAAACGAGTACGGCGCCTTCGACGGCAACTACCTCGTGCAGCACCACAGCACCTACATGGCAGAGATCATTGGCGAAGGCGCACTGAACCTCGGCCAGCACAAAGGCAGCAGCGTGACCTATCACGACCCGTGCTACCTCGGCCGCTACAACGGCGAGTACGAGGCGCCGCGTGAAGTACTGCGCGCCCTGGGCATCGAGATCAAGGAAATGCAACGCTCCGGTTTCCGTTCACGCTGCTGCGGCGGCGGTGGCGGTGCACCGATCACCGACATTCCGGGCAAGCAACGGATCCCTGACATGCGCATGGAAGACATCCGCGAAACCGGCGCCGAACTGGTGGCCGTGGGTTGCCCACAGTGCACTGCGATGCTCGAAGGCGTGGTGGAACCACGTCCACTAATCAAGGACATCGCCGAACTGGTGGCCGACGCCTTGCTCGAAGATGCCGCGCCGGGAAAGCCTTCGGCACCGGCCAAACGTGAACCTGCGGAGGTGCATTGATGAGCGACATTATCCGCCGCGACCCCCGCGCTGAATGGATCGCCCGCAACCGTCTGCACCCGTTGCACGCGGCCATGCAACCGGCGCAACACAGCTGGATGGGGCCTAACGGTGTCATCCGCAAGAACCCTCACGGGATCGGTTTTATCGGCCCCAACGGTATCAAGCGGATCGACCGCAGCGGCGCTCAACAGGGCGGGGCGACCAAACGCTCGGCCGCGGTTGAAGTGCAATTGCCGTTGCATCAAGTCGCTGCTCCCGCGTTCTACATCAGCGTGGTGCCGGACATGGTCGGCGGTCGCCTGAGCAGCCACGACCGCGACTTGCTCGGCCTGGCTCATCAGTTGGCCGGCAAGGACGGCGCGGTACTGGCCGTAGTCTTCGGCGAGCACAAGGAAAACGCCTTCGCCACGGCGGGCGTTGACCGCTTGCTGGTACTGGAAGGCGACGAATTCAGCGGTTATGCACCGGAGCAACGCGTCCAGGGCCTGCGGGCTGTGGATAACCAGTTCAACCCTCGTCACTGGTTGCTGCCGGACAGCCGCAGCGGTGGCGGCGAACTCGGTCGACGCTTTGCCGCGGCACTGGGCGAACGCCCGGCCACGCGGGTCTGGCAGGTCAAGGATCAGGAGTGCATCGGCCGCGCCGGTGCTGGTTTGCAGGACCTTGCACGTCCGGTCGCCCGCTTGATTCTGGCGGCTGCCGAATGCGCCGAACCGGTCAGCGAAACCCGTCACGAAGCCCTGCCAGTGGAGTTATCCACAGCAGTCGCCCGCAGCCTGTCGCGGATCGAAGATCTGGGCGCGGTGGCGGTGGACCCGGCGGCGATTCCGATGGCCGAAGCCGAGTTCATCTTCTCTGGCGGTAACGGGGTCAAGGACTGGGGACTTTTCCACAGGACGGCCGAGGCGTTGGGCGCGACCGAAGGTGCATCGCGCGTGGCGGTGGACGATGGCTTCATGGCGCGCGACCGTCAGGTCGGTGCGTCCGGCACTTGGGTCACGGCACGGGTTTACGTGGCGGTGGGGATTTCCGGGGCGATCCAGCACCTGCAAGGCATCGGTGCCTGCGACAAGGTGGTGGCGATCAACCTCGATCCGGGTTGCGACATGATCAAACGGGCCGACCTGTCGGTGATCGGTGAGAGCGCCGAGATTCTTCAAGCCTTGATCGATGCGGTAGATGCTTACCGCACTGAAGCCAAGCGCGATGCGGCTTAAGGGAAGGAAAGGGTTATGAGCACGAAAATCATCAGCCTGGTGTCCATCGGCGCCCACCCGACCTCCGGCCGGCCACGCCGCGCCGAGCAGGATGCACGAGCAGTTGAACTGGGCCTGCAACTGGCTGGGGATAACCTGCAAGTGCTGCATGCCGGTGACGTCGCGGAGCCTGCGCTGCGCGCTTATCTGGGCATGGGCCTGGAACAGTTGCATGTGCTGGAGCAACCGGAAGGCGCCGATGCGCTGCCAGCGCTGACCGCTTATCTTCGCGATGCCGGGGCTCAGGTGGTGCTGACCGGCAGCCAGGCGGAAACCGGCGAAGGCTCGGGCATGTTGCCGTTCCTGCTGGCCGAAAGCCTCGGCTGGCCGCTGGTGGTGGGTTTGGCGCAGGTTGAATCCATCGACGGTGGTTCGGCGCTGGTACTGCAGGCCTTGCCTCGCGGGCAGCGTCGTCGGCTGAAAGTACGCCTGCCGTTTCTGGCGACTGTGGATAACGCAGCGCCCAAGCCTCGGCAGAGTGCCTACGGTCCGGCGCGGCGCGGGGTATTGCAGGCGGATGAAGTCGAAGTGATCGACGACGAACTGCTGGCGGTGGCCACGCTGCAACCGGCTAAACCACGGCCAAAACGCTTGAAAGTGATCAAGGCCAAGAGCGGTGCAGACCGCATGAAAGCCGCGACAGCCAAGGCCAGTGGCGGAGGGGGGCAGGTGCTCAAGGGCGTAACCGCGCAGGCGGGCGCAGACGCCATTCTCAAGTTGCTGATCGAAGAAGGCGTGGTCCGCTAAACCTGGACAAACACAACACCTGTGGGAGCGGGCTTGCTCGCGAAGGGGTCATCAGCTTCAACATCATCGTTGACTGACACACCGCTTTCGCGAGCAA
>NZ_JBXAOA010000021.1:65841-111875 GCF_058802325.1 Pseudomonas sp. GW822-FHT02E03
TTGCTCGCGAAGGGGTCATCAGCTTCAACATCATCGTTGACTGACACACCGCTTTCGCGAGCAAGCCCGCTCCCACACGGGTTCTATGTCGATCATGGATTGTGTGCACACCAACAAGTCACTGTGGTTACCCACAATCCCTGTTAGCGCTTCTGTGGATAACATGTTCGCGCCTCGCTACACCCCATGCCCAGCAAGCCCTCCAGCCCTCCGTACAAAAAACAACCAGCCTAACCCACGGTTTTTTCGAGCTTTTTCCACAGAGTAACGTTGCTCACACGTCGATACTTGCCCCCAATCTCTGTTGGCGCTTCTGTGGATAAGATGTTCGCTGTCGGCTACAGGCTATATAAACCGAGGCTTTCAGTGAGTTGATCAAATAATGTTCAATTCGCGCTTTTCCCTCGTTAATCCTTCCGCAAACCCCGAATTCTCACGGCTTTCAGCAGTTTTCCACAGAGCCTGCAAAGTTGCCCCCAAAGTCTGTTGGTGCTTCTGTGGATAAGGTGTTCGCCATCCTCTGCGCGTCATATAAACCGTGCTCTGCAGACTTCTGATCAAAAAACGATCAACGCTTGCATAAAACTCTGCTTCTGGATAAGTCACGGTTTTTCTTGGTTTTTTGTGAATATATTTGGCGCGTCATCCACAGTTGTCCCCAATAGCTGTGGGTGGAGATGTGGATAACTTGTTCGCTGAACCCTGCGAGCCACGGTCTGTATAGGCCCGAACGCGATAGATCAGATTTCATACAGGTCTAAGGCGCTGCCTTGACTTCGATCTGTCGCCTGTCTTCACTTTCACGGCATAAGGACAGCCGTCTCTTATCCACATCTGGTTCAGGGAGAACGCGTGATGGATAGCCAGCGATATCGCTCGCACCCAAGCCCCTGCATGACCTGTGTTCCAAAACCTGCCTCCTTGCTGCGTAAACGAATTCATCGTCGCGCCGCCAATCAGCGCGCTCGCCTATAGCGCCTGAGCCTTTTATCCATGCCAAAACGCAGCTGCCATTGAGGCCCGACCGTGCCCGGTGACCAGGTGTTCGTTCATCTATCGATTGCAGGCAACCACAGAGTTGCCCATCTGCCTGAGAGGAAATGAGTCATGACACGGATTGCCACGCCCATCAGCGACATCAAGGAACATTACGACGTGATCGTCATCGGCTCCGGCTACGGTGGCGGGATCGCGGCGTCGCGCCTGTCCCGGGCCGGCAAGCGGGTGTGCCTGCTGGAGCGAGGCCGGGAAATCCAGCCGGGCGAATACCCCAATACGATGCTGGCGGCCACCGAAGAGCTGCAAGTCCATGACCCGGACGGGCACATCGGTTCGCGCACCGGGTTGTTCGACCTGCACGTCAACGCCCAGCAGAACGTGGTGGTCGGTTGTGGCCTGGGCGGCACATCCTTGATCAACGCCAACGTCGCGCTGGAGCCGGAGCCCGGTGTGTTCGACGATCCGCGCTGGCCGCTGGCGGTGCGTGAACACCGCGACACGCTGCTCAAGGATGGGTACGCCCGGGCTCGGGAGATGCTCAAGCCCAATCCCTACCCGAAAACTGCTCCGACCTTGCCCAAACTCGAGGCTAACCAGAAGTCCGCCGACTACCTCAAGCAAGGTGCGCATTTCTACAAGCCGCCGATCAACGTGACCTTCGACAAACTGCCGAACAACCTCAACCATGTCGGCGTCGAGCAGCTGCCGTGTAACCATTGCGGCGACTGCGTGTCGGGCTGTAACAACAAGGCCAAGAACACCACGCTGATGAATTACCTGCCGGATGCCTGGAACCACGGCGCAGAGATTTTCTGCCAGGCCGAGGTGCGGCATCTGGAGCGCGACGCCGACGGCGACGGTTGGATCGTGCACTTCCAATATTTGGACAGTGGCCGCGAGAAATTCTCCGCGCCGACGCTGTTCGTCAAGGCTGACATTGTCGTGGTGTCGGCCGGCACCCTGGGCTCTACCGAAATCCTCCTGCGCTCCCGGGACAAAGGCTTGTCGACGTCCAATCAGCTCGGCGAGAACATGAGCGGCAACGGTGACATTCTCGGCTTTGGCCACAACTGCGACCAAGCGATCAACGGCATCGGTTTTGGCGCGCATCCGGCCAGTGAAATGAAACCGGTCGGCCCGTGCATCACCTCGATCATCGACATGCGCACCGAAGGCGACTGGCGCAGCCGCATGGTCATCGAAGAAGGCTCGATCCCCGGCGCGCTAGGCCGGCCGATGGTGCCGAGCATGGCCGCGTTCGCCGGGTTGATCGGCAAGCCCACCGACGACAGTTTCACCGGCAAGCTCAAGTATGCCGAGCGTGAAGCCGAGAGCTTCCTGCGTGGCCCGTATCACGGCGCCCTGCACAACATGCAGACCTACCTGATCATGAGCCACGACGACGGCAAGGGGCGCATGGTGCTCGACAGCAAGGATCAACTGCGCATCGACTGGCCGGGCGTCGGCGAGCAGGAAAACGTCAAACTCGGTAACGAGCGGCTACACCAGAGCACCAAGGCATTGGGCGGGATCTGGGTGGAGAATCCGATCTGGACCGAGCTGCTCAAACACAGCATCGTTTCCGTTCACCCGTTGGGCGGTTGCGTGATGGGCGAGGACGCGGAGCAGGGCGTGGTCAACCACAAGGGGCAGGTATTCAGCAGCGCCAGTGGCACCAATGTCTATGCCGGGTTGTACGTGGCCGACGGCGCGGTGATTCCAACTTCCCTAGCGGTCAATCCGCTGCTGACCATCTCCGCCGTGAGCGAGCGCAACATGGGCCTGCTGGCGGCCGATCGCGGCTGGCACATCGACTACACGCTGCCCTCGGCACCGCGCAAACAGGTGGCGCCACCGACCCTCGGCGTGCAGTTCACCGAAACCATGAAGGGCTATTTCTCCAAAGACTTCACTCAGCCTCAAGGCACCGATCTCAAGCTTTACGAAGCGGCGGCCAAACGCGGCGAGTCGGAGAACTCGCCGATCGAGTTCACCCTGACCATCACCGCCAACGACCTCAACCGCATGATCAAGGAGCCGGAACACGCTGCGACGCTGGTCGGCACGCTCAATGCGCCGGGTCTGTCGCCGGAACCGCTGACCGCCAGCAATGGCGTGTTCAACCTGTTCGAGGAATATCAGGAACAGGTCGGCGTGCGGCACATGAATTACGACATGAAACTGACCGCCGAGGACGGCAGCGATTATTACTTCAGCGCGTTCAAGACCGTGCCCGAAGACAACGGCGTGCTTAACGTCTGGCACGACACCAGCACCCTCTACGTGACGCTGTATCGCGGGCCGGACAAAACCGGTGAAGTGCTCGGTTCGGGGGTGATGCACATCCATCCAGCCGATTTCGCCAAGCAGATGACCACCATGAAGGTGCTCAACGCGCGCAACGAACGCGAGCGCATCGACGGGTTGGCGCGGTTCGGCAAGTTCTTCGCCGGCATCTTGTGGGAGAGCTACGGCGGGGTGTTCGCTGGTGACATCTACTTCAACCCCGATGCACCGCCGCGGCAGAAACGCCCATTGGATGCGCCGATCCCGAGCGTGCAGTTCTTCCAGACCGAAGACAACGTACAGCTACGCCTGACCCGCTATCAGGGCGGCAGCAAAGGGCCGGTGATGCTGGTGCATGGCTTGGGCGTGGGCTCGAATATTTTCTCCACCGACACCATCCAGACCAACCTGCTGGAGTTCTTGTGCAAGCACGAGTACGACGTCTGGCTGCTGGATTTCCGGGTCAGCATTCTGATACCGGCCAGCAAGCACGAATGGAACGGTGATCAGATTGCGCAGTACGACTTCAAGGCTGCCATCGCGCAGATCCAGCAGGCGACCAAGGCGGCGGACGTGCAATGCGTGGTGCATTGCTACGGGGCGACCACTTTCTTCATGTCGCTGCTGGCCGGGTTACAGGGCGTGCGTTCAGTGGTGTGTTCGCAGATCGCCGCGGATACGGTGGTCGCCACGGCAACGGGGCTCAAGGCCGGCCTGCACCTTCCGGGAATGCTCGATGCCATCGGCATCAAGTCCCTCACCGCGTATGCCGACAACAAGGAGAGCTGGTTCAACAAACTCTACGACAAGGCCCTCAACGTCTACGCCCGCATCGAGGCCCAGGGCTACTGCACCAACCCGGTATGCCATCGCATCACTTTCATGTACGCGTCGCTGTACCGCCACGACACGCTCAACGAGACCCTGCATGACAATCTGCATGAACTGTTCGGCGAATCGAACATGCAGACCTTCGAGCACTTGGCGTTGATCCTGCGCAAAGGTCATCTGGTGGACTTCAAGGGCCAGGACGTCTACATGCCGCACTTCGACCGGCTGACCATGCCGATTTGTTTCATCAGCGGCGAAGACAACCAATGCTACCTGCCGGAAAGCACGCTCAAGACCTATGAGCGCGTGTGCAAAGCCCATGGACCGGAGCGCTACAGCCGGCATGTGGTGCCGGGTTACGGGCATATCGACTGCATGTTCGGCAAGAATGCAGTGGTCGATGTGTACCCGATCATCCTGCAGCACCTGGAGAAAACCGCCCTCGGCTAACTGATCGTTCCCACGCTCTGCGTGGGAATGCCGCCATGGACGCTCTGCGTCCGCTTGTGTGACGCAGAGCGTCACGGGATGCATTCCCACGCGGAGCGTGGGAACGATCTGGGGAAAAAATATGGACAGTTACATCCGCTGGTTTCAACGTTTCATCTGGATAGGCATCGTGATGAACATGGTCTTCGCGATTCCGGCGCTGTTCGCGCCGGCGTTGCTGACCTCGATGCTCGGGATGCCACCGCAACTCTCCGATCCATGGCTGGAAAACGCCGGCATGCTGCTGGTGGGGATCAGCCTGTTCTACATGCCGTCTGGCTTCAACGCACCACGATATGTCGTGCATTCATGGCTGTGCGTGTTGTCGCGACTGGTCGCCGTGGCGTTCTGGATCTACCTGATCAACACCAGCAATCAGGCTCAAGTGTTCGTGCCGATGCTGCTGGGTGATCTGAGCATGTTCCTGATCCTCGGGGTTCTGCTGTACCTGGGCAGCGCGCCGGCCAATCGGCCCTGGGCATTGCTCCGCGATGGCTGGCTTGAGTGGCGCGCAGCGTGGGCGCGACGCTGGCAACGGCACAGTTTCAAAGTCGCCACGCTGGTTGTGGTGTTGGCGCTGGGGTTTATCGGCTACGAAACCTGGTACCAGATGCTGCGGGTGGTGCCGGCAGAGCAATACGCCTCCGATGAGGACCACTACAAATACGGCGCCATCGGCCTGGGCATCGAAGCGAGGATTCCCTATTACCTGTTCGCCGTGCTGCCACAAATGTGCCCGGATAAGCTGCCGAAACCCGGCGGCTACGAAGTTTTCGGTTTCCTCTACGAGAACGGCAAGGACCTGCCGATTGGCATGGCCAAGCGGCAGATCGGCTACCCCACCGTGGAGCCCAACTGCGCCCTGTGCCACACCGGTTCCTACCGGGCCAATACCAGCGACGTCGCCATCCCGGTGGCCACCGCGCCGGCCAATACCCTGCAACTGCAGGCTTTCCAGTGGTTCGCCTACAATTGCGCCAGCGACCCGACATTCACCCCCGAGGCGGTGATGACGGCGATCAACAGCAAGTTCCAGCTCGGGTTCTTCGAGCGGTTGTACAACCGCTACGTGATCATTCCGATGGCCACGAGCGCGCTGGTGAAGCAGAAACAGGCCTATGCCTGGCAACGCCTGCGCGCACCGCAAGGGCCGGGGCGCACCGACACCTTCAACCCGACGAAAATGGTGGTGTTCGGCTTCCCGGATGACTCGACCATCGGCACCGTCGACTTGCCGCAAGTGTGGAACCAGAAGCCTCGGGAGTCGCTGTACCTGCACTGGGACGGTAACAACAACGACATCCATGAGCGCAACTACGCGGCAGCCATGGCCGTGGGTGCGACGCCGGAGTCAGTGCTGCCGGCCAGTTTCAACCGGGTGACCAACTGGCTGCTGGGCCACAAGGCGCCGGCATGGCCGTTCGCGCTGGATCAGGCCAAAGTCGCGCGGGGCAAACCGGTCTGGGAAAACAACTGCGCCGGTTGCCATGATTTCGGCCGCACCGACACCGGTCAGGTCACCACCAGCATTGATGAACTGGGCACCGATCCCCATCGGCTGAACTCGTTCACCAATGGTTTAGTGACGGCTTTCCATGGCTTCAAGAAATCGCCGTTCGACTTTGGCGCCTATCGCAAGACCCAGAGCTACAGCAACACGCCCACCGACGGCGTCTGGTTGCGCGCGCCGTACTTGCACAACGGTTCGGTGCCGACTCTGTGGGACTTGCTGCAACCACCGGAAAAGAGACCGCTGGTGTTCTTCACCGGCTCTGATGTGTACGACCAGGACAAGGTCGGCTTCGTCACCAGTGGCCAGCAGATGAAGGCCTCGGCGGACTTCAAGTACGACACGCGCCTGGAGGGCAACCACAACGGCGGCCACCTGTACGGCACGCAGCTGTCGGAACTCGATAAGCGGGCGCTCATCGAGTTCATGAAAACCCTGTGATTCCACTACGGATGGAGGAAAGCGACATGTCATTGGTCAGTCATTGGGAACACGAGTACGTCAAGGTCAAGCTACGCGTACATGGCTTGTTCACCCGTTTGGACATGGCCTGGAAAAAGCTCGTCAGCGAGCTTGAACCCAAGGAGTACGAGGCCATCGTCGCGCTGTTGCAACGGGGTCACGATCAGGCGCACTACGTCCTCAAAAACGGCGACTTGCCCGACGATCAACCGAGTGTGCCGTGGGAATTGGCTCATGGCTTGTTGATCCTGCACATCGGTAACGCCAGCCCCTTGCCGCAATCGGTAGACGAACTGCAAACCCGAGTGCTCAAGGACGGCAGCCTGCTCGGTTGTCGCAAATGGGAGCTGCTGGATCTGTTGTGGAGCGAGGCATTGCTCAAGTGGATCGAGAACCTGCGGCATCACGCGCCGTTCGCCACCACCCCGGCGTTGATGCGCATGGACAGTGACGTGACCCTGGCCATCGCCGGTGACTGGGGCACCGGGCCGTTCGATAGCCACGCCCCGGCGGTCTCAGTCGCCAACCAAATGCAACTGGCCCAGGCCGATTTCACCATTCACCTGGGGGACGTGTACTACGCGGGCACCCGCTCTCAGGAGGACGTCGACATGGTCGGCTGGCCCATGGGCAAGCACGGCTCGTTCACCCTCAATTCCAACCACGAGATGTACAGCGGCGCCCATGGCTACTTCAAGGAACTGGCCAAGCGTTTCCCGGCGCAGCAGGGCACCAGTTATTTTGCGTTGTACAACGATGACTGGCTGGTGATCGGGCTCGACACGGCTTACGCCTCGGATCCGATCAACCTGTACATGGACGGTGCACTGAACAAGCAGCAGATCGACTGGATGAAAGACTTGCCCCAGCGCAAGAAGATCATGGTGCTCAGTCATCACCAGGGTTTCGACATTACCGGGCACAACAAGACGGCGCTGTATCAACCGGTGTGCGATGCCTTGGGCCGCGAGCCGGATTATTGGTATTGGGGGCATTTGCACAACGGCATCTGCTACGCCGCGCAAGGCGGGTTGCATGCACGCTGCGCCGGGCATGGGGCGATTCCCTACGGCAATGCCAGCGAGCTGAACGGGCATGCGCGGGTGCTGTGGTCGGAAACGCAAAATGCGCGGGATGAGGCGTACCCGGATCGGGTGTTGAACGGTTATGTGAAGGTGCGGCTGGTGGGGGAGAACATCGAAGAGACGTTTATTGGGGAGGATGGGTCGGTGCGGTGGTCTTCGTCAACCCATTGATCGTTCCCACGCTCTGCGTGGGAATGCAGCCCGGGACGCTCTGCGGCCCAGAAGCCGAACGCAGAGCGTCCGTTGAGGCATTCCCACGCGGAGCGTGGGAACGATCAGCGTGACAGATCAGCCTTGAACCGGAACCCCTTTGAGGTACGGCGCAGGCTCGGCCCCAAGGTTGTTCAGCAACCGCTCGCTGTACCAGTCGACAAAGTTCACCACGCCAAACTCATAGGTCTTGGAGTAAGGCCCTGGCTGGTAGGCGGTGGAGTTGATCCCGCGCTGGTTTTCTTCGGCCAGGCGACGGTCCTGGTCGTTGGTCGCATCCCAGACCTGGCGCATGCGCTCCACGTCGTAGTCCACGCCTTCGACCGCGTCCTTATGCACGATCCACTTGGTGGTGACCATGGTTTCCTGGGCGCTGATCGGCCACACGGTGAACACGATGATGTGGTCGCCCATGCAGTGGTTCCACGAGTGCGGCAGGTGCAGGATGCGCATCGAACCCAGGTCCGGGTTCTTGATGCGGCCCATGAGTTTGGCGCAGCCCTGTTTGCCGTCCATGGTCATCGACACGGTGCCCTTGAGCAGCGGCATGCGCACGATGCGGTTACGCAGGCCGAAACTGGCGTGGGCGTAAGGAATCTTCTCGGCTTCCCAGGCAGCGGCCGAAGCAGCGACGTGGTCCTTGAAGGCCTGGTCGGCACGCGGGTCGGTGACGTCGTCCCATTCCAGCAGGGTTTTCAACAGTTCCGGGTGCGACGCGTTGCAGTGGTAGCACTCGCGGTTGTTCTCCAGCACCAGTTTCCAGTTGGCTTTTTCCATCAAGGTGGTGGTAATCGCCACCTTGGTGTTCTCCATGTCGTACGGTTCCATGTAATGGTTCAGCGTCGACAGGAAGTCATCAATGGCCGGCGGGTTTTCCGACAGGCTGATGAAGATGTAGCCGCCAGCGGTTTTCACGTTCACCGGCTTGAGGCCGTACTGCTTCATGTCGAAGTCGGCGCCCATCTCGGTGCCGGCGAACAACAGGCGACCGTCCAGCTCGTAAGTCCACTGGTGGTAGTGGCAGACCAGTTTGGCGACTTTGCCTTTTTCGCTGGTGCACAGCCGTGAACCACGGTGACGGCAGACGTTGTGGAACGCATGGACCACGCCGTCGGCACCACGAATCACGATGATCGGGTTCTTGCCGACTTGCAGGGTCAGGTAGTTGCCCTTGGTCGGGATTTCGCAGGTCATGCCGGCAATCAACCACTCTTTCTGGAAGATTTCCTGCATGTCGATATCAAACAGCCGCTCGTCAGAGTAAAACGGCTGCGGCAGCGAGAAAGTGCGCTCGCGCTCTTGCAGCATCTGTGCGGTGGCCTTGCGTGCGGGTTCCAGTGGATCGCCCAGGCTCAGGGTAGTGGTGACGTCCATCATTTAATCCTCAAGGCCATTCTGTGTGGCCGGCGAAAGTGGCTAATCAGGTTTGCTACGCAAGGTGTAAAGATTGTGTCTTGGTATGGGGCGAGTGTGGGGCCGGCGCTCGCCAGAACCTTATCCATGGGCGACATGGCCAAATCTGTTCCCGACGCGCAACCCCCGGTAATTGGGGGCTGGTCGCGATAAGTATGTGAATGTCGCAGATAGGTAAATGGAGGAGCTGCGCTATACGCAGAATCGCCAACATAAAGGCCGGTAGTCGGCCGTGGAGAACAGCATGTCCAACAGCTTCCTGAATCCGGTAACCACCCAGACCTGGGCCAATGGTCGACACATCGTCCGTTGCGTCAAAGTCATCCAGGAAACCTGGGATGTGCGCACCTTCTGCTTTATGGCCGACCAGCCGATCCTGTTCTTCTTCAAGCCGGGGCAGTTCGTCACCCTGGAGCTGGAAATCGACGGCGTGCCGATCATGCGCTCCTACACCATTTCCAGCTCGCCGTCGGTGCCGTACAGCTTTTCGGTGACCATCAAGCGCGTGCCAGGGGGCAAGGTGTCCAACTGGCTGCACGACACCCTGCATGAAGGCCAGGAGCTGGCGGTGCACGGGCCGGTCGGGCTGTTCAACGCCATGGACTTCCCCGCGCCGAAAGTGCTCTACCTCAGCGGCGGCGTCGGTATTACGCCGTGCATGTCCATGGCCCGTTGGTTCTACGACACCAACGGCAATGTCGACATGGTGTTTATCCACAGCGCCCGTTCACCGAAAGACATCATTTACCACCGCGAGCTGGAACACATGGCGTCGCGGATCGATAACTTCAGCCTGCACCTGATCTGCGAGAAACATGGTCTGGGCGAGCCGTGGGCCGGTTATCGCGGTTACCTGAACCACAAGATGCTCGAACTGATGGCGCCGGACTTCCTCGACCGTGAAGTCTTCTGCTGCGGCCCGACCCCGTACATGAACGCGGTCAAGCGCATGCTTGAGGCGGCGGGTTTCGACATGAAGCGTTATCACGAGGAATCCTTCGGCGCGACGCCGCCGGAAGCCCGTGCCGACGCGGTGGAGCAAGCCGAGCAAGCGGCCGATGCTCCAGAAATCGACGCGGCGGATCTGCATCAGGTGGAGTTCACCGCTTCCGGCAAGAGCATTCGTGTTGCACCGGGTGAAACCGTGCATGCGGCGGCGGCCAAGCTTGGCTTGCTGATCCCGAAAGCCTGCGGGATGGGGATTTGCGGGACCTGCAAGGTGATGAAGCTGGGCGGCGAGGTCGAAATGGACCACAACGGCGGGATTACCGAGGAAGACGAGGCCGAAGGGTTCATCCTGTCGTGCTGCAGCGTTCCGAAGGGCGACGTGCGGATCGAGTTCTGAACCTGTGGGAGCGGGCTTGCTCGCGAAGGCGGCGGCACAGTCAACATTGATGTTGCCTGACACACCGCTTTCGCGAGCAAGCCCGCTCCCACAATGGTTGGTATTTCAGTCCACAAACAGATCCGTCATCAGTTTGTCGGTGGAGTCCGGTTCAAACCGATACCCTTCGAAATCCGTCATCCCGTTTTCCCGCAGAATCTCCTCATCAATCAGCAACCGCCCGGTAATGCTGCGGCCACTGCTGCTCAGAATCGCGTAAGCAGCATCCGCCATAATCGCCGGCGTGCGCGCATGCTTGAACGACTCTCTGCTCCCCAACTGAAATTCAATGGCCGCCGTGGCAATCATGGTCTGCGGCCACAGGGAATTGACGCTGATGCCGTAGTTGGCGAATTCCTCACTCATGCCTAGGGTCAGCATACTCATGCCGTACTTGGTCACGGTGTACGGGCTGTATTGGGCGAACCACTTGGTGGCCAGGTTCAGCGGTGGTGACAGGTTGAGGATGTGGCCGGCGGTTTTTTTCAGATAGGGCAGGGCAGCCTGACTGCACAACAGCACGGCGCGGGTGTTGATCTGGTGCATCAGGTCGAAGCGCTTGAGTTCGATGTGTTGCACCCCGGTCAGCTTGATCGCCCCGGCATTGTTGATCAGCGCATCGATGCCGCCGAAATGTGCGCTGGCGTCGGCCATGGCCTGGCGCACGGCAACTTCATCGCGCACATCCACCTGCAAGGCCAACGCCTTGCCGCCCGCGGCTTCGACTTCCGCCGCCACGCTGAAGATGGTGCCTGGCAGTTTGGGGTGAGGGGTGGCGCTTTTGGCGGCAATCACGATGTTGGCCCCGTCCTTTGCGGCCCGCAGCGCAATCTCACGCCCGATGCCACGGCTGGCGCCGGTGATAAATAGGGTTTTGCCTTGTAATGACATGCGTACGCTCCTGATTGTTGTTATCTGAGCGGATCGAAACAGCTCGCCAGTCAATGTAGACCAACTCCCCGAAACTGATCGTTCCCACGCTCCGCGTGGGCTCTCGGGACGCTCCGCGTTCCTGCCTCGCCGCCGATGCAATGCCGAACACTGTTGTGACGCAGAGCGTCACGGGCTGCATTCCCACGCGGAGCGTGGGAATGATCAGGTTGGGGAGTGCTATGAGCCTCAATACCAACGCTGAATCTCGATCAGCCCCTCCATCCCTGCATAATTCCTCGCACTGGAATAGCGCCAGTGCTCAGGTAAATCCACGTACCCACGCTTCACCGGGTTGTAGTGGATGTAATCCAGTTTCTGGCACATCACGGTTTCGCTGTACACCATTTCCGCGTGTGACCCTTCCTGCCACAGCTGATAAACCCTGTCCTGTTTGTGTGCACGTTTGCTGAAACGCAGGCGCTGCAACGCGCGCTCTGCGCCTTTGTTTTGCAGATCGTCGATGATTTGGCGGGCGGTGAAGGATTTGAACTGGCGGAGGCATTTGCTCAGGTCTGGAGCTTCGGCAACGAAATGCAAATGGTTTTCCAGGACGACGTAACCATACAGCTTTAGACCTTGGTAGGTTTGTTGATAGCGCCAGCAATTGAGCAGGTGATCGACAATGTAGGGGCGGATAAACAGTGGGAGCCATTCCATGATTGTGCAGGTCAGGAAATGGGGTTTGTCGGGTTCGGTGATGGTGTAGCGGCTTCGGCCCATGGATGCATTCCTTTGCGGGGGAATGACTAGGGTGAGCGGGGTTGCGTGAGGGGGCTAGAGGACAGCGCCGCGCAGTGAGTAAGAAATTGCGATGCGCCACCGTGATCGTTCCCACGCTCTGCGTGGGAATGCAGCTCGTGACGCTCTGCGTCACTGCGGCGTTGGTCATTGCGTCGGCGTTGAGGCAGGAACGCGGAGCGTCCCAAGAGGCATTCCCACGCAGAGCGTGGGAACGATCAGTACGATCAGGCCGACATCACGTGTCGAATATCCGCTGCCAATTCGCGCACGCGTTCTTCTTCGGTGTCCCACGAGCACATGAAGCGTGCGCCGCCGTTGCCGATGAAGGTGTAGAAGCGCCAGCCCTTGGCGGTCAGTGCGGCAATTGCCGGTTCCGACAGTTGCAGGAATACGCCGTTGGCCTGCACCGGGAACATCAGTTCCACGCCAGGAATATCGCTCACCAGTTCGGCCAGCAGCTGCGCGCAGTGGTTGGCGTGGCGGGCGTATTTGAGCCAGGCGTCGTTTTCCAGGATCCCGACCCACGGTGCGGAGAGGAAGCGCATCTTCGACGCCAGTTGCCCGGCCTGTTTGCAGCGGTAGTCGAAATCTTCGGCCAGCTTGTGGTTGAAGAACAGAATCGCTTCGCCCACCGCCATGCCGTTTTTCGTGCCACCGAAGCACAAGACATCGACCCCAGCCTTCCAGGTCAGGTCTGCCGGTGAGCAGCCAAGAAAGGCGCAAGCATTGGAGAAGCGTGCGCCGTCCATGTGCAGGTTCAGGCCCAGTTCTTTGCAGGTGACGCTGATGGCGCGGATTTCTTGCGGGGTGTACACGCTGCCGACTTCGGTGGCCTGGGTCAGGGTCACTACGCGGGGTTTGGGGTAGTGGATGTCCTGGCGCTTGAGGGCGATTTCGCGGATCGACTCCGGCGTCAGCTTGCCGTTTTCGGTGCGGGCGATGAGCAGCTTGGAACCGTTGGAGAAAAACTCCGGCGCGCCGCATTCGTCGGTTTCGACGTGGGCGGTTTCCGAGCAGATCACGCTGTGGTAACTCTGGCACAGCGACGACAGGGCCAGCGAGTTGGCGGCGGTGCCGTTGAAGGCGAAGAACACTTCGCAGTCGGTTTCGAACAGTTTGCGGAATTGATCGGACGCGCGTGCGGTCCACTCATCGTCGCCATAAGCGCGCTGGTGGCCGTGGTTGGCCTGTTCCATGGCAGCCCAGGCTTCAGGGCAGATACCGGAATAGTTGTCGCTGGCGAATTGTTGGCTCTTATCGGTCATGGCCGGCTTCCGTGGTCGAGGCTCTTATGGTGAAGAGCATCGTGGTCAATGATGGTGCGCACTTTACCGAAGATCGTCCGGGGAGCACACGGGATGTTGCTGTCAGAAAAATACACGGTTGACGGGCAATTATGCACATGACGCAACGGGATGGGGCGCTGGATCTGCTCAAGTGGCTGGCGCTGCTGAGCATGGTGCTCGATCACCTGCGATATGTCGGTTATTCCGTCGATATTCTGTATGTCCCGGGTAGATTGGCGTTCCCGTGGTTTTGTTTGGCGATGGCGGCAAATCTGTCGCGGGCGCAGGCAGTAACGACCGACGGCCAATGGCGCTACCTCGGTTGGTTATCGCTGTTTAGCGCCCTGAGCGAAATCCCCTACCGGATGTACATTCCTGATCACAACACCTTAAACGTGTTGCCCACGTTGGTTCTGGGTTTGTTGGTCGCCCGTGGCTGGCAGCACAGGATGCCTCAGCCGCGACTATTGGCGGCGGGTGCCTTGCTGCTGGCGGCGCTGTTCCCGGAACGACTGATGTTCGGATTCTTCGGCGTGCTGTTGCCGCTGGCGATGTTGCTGGTGATTAACCGCCCCTGGTATCTCAGTCTGCTGCCGGGGCTGGTCTGCCTGGCGGCCAATCAATGGCAAGTGCTGTATTACGCCGCGCGACTTCACAGCAGTGCAGCCATCCTCGGCATTGCCGCTTGTCTGATTGCGCCACTGTTGGGCCTGCTGCTAATGCGACATGCCCAAGGCGTCCAACCACCACCGATGCGCCGTTGGGCGTATGCGCTCTATCCCGCGCATTTCCTCATGCTTCTGGCTTTGCGCCAACTCATCGCCTGACCCCTGAGCTTCTACAGGGGCGCGCTAAACCTTGTGGGAGCGGGCTTGCCCGCGATGGCGGCATCACATCCAGCATTGATGTCAGCTGACCCACCGCTATCGCGGGCAAGCCCGCTCCCACAGGGGATCCTTTCTGATTTGAAGATTGTGTCCGGCCAGCCATTTCGGCCCATGTCGTAAACGCACCTTTGCGTGGCGTCCATAGGCATTTGACCTGTCTGCGCCGGTCATACCATCGCTTCCAAAGGGCACTGCCGTAACGCCAGTGCCTTACCGAGACGAATGGCGCATAGATGCCGCTGGGAGAGACGCGATGTTCAGCAAGCAAGACCAGATCAAAGGTTACGACGATGCACTGCTGGCGGCGATGAATGCCGAGGAGCAACGCCAGGAAGATCACATCGAGCTGATCGCGTCCGAGAACTACACCAGCAAGCGCGTGATGGAAGCGCAAGGCAGCGGCCTGACCAACAAATACGCTGAAGGCTATCCGGGCAAGCGCTACTACGGTGGCTGCGAGCACGTCGACAAGGTCGAAGCCTTGGCCATCGAGCGCGCCAAGCAATTGTTTGGTGCCGACTATGCCAACGTTCAGCCGCACTCCGGCTCTTCGGCCAACAGCGCCGTGTACCTGGCCCTGCTGCAAGCCGGCGACACCATCCTCGGCATGAGCCTGGCCCACGGCGGCCACCTGACTCACGGCGCCAAAGTGTCGTCCTCGGGCAAGCTGTACAACGCCGTGCAGTACGGTATCGACACCAAGACCGGCCTGATCGATTACGACGAAGTCGAGCGCCTGGCCGTCGAGTGCAAGCCGAAGATGATCGTCGCCGGCTTCTCTGCCTACTCCAAGACCCTGGACTTCCCACGCTTTCGTCAGATCGCCGACAAGGTCGGTGCGCTGCTGTTCGTCGACATGGCCCACGTTGCCGGTCTGGTCGCTGCCGGCCTGTACCCCAACCCTCTGCCTTACGCCGACGTGGTCACCACCACCACCCACAAGACCCTGCGCGGTCCGCGTGGTGGCCTGATCCTGGCCAAGGCCAACGAAGAAATCGAGAAAAAGCTCAACGCTGCCGTGTTCCCCGGCGCTCAGGGTGGCCCGCTGATGCACGTCATCGCCGGTAAAGCCGTGTGCTTCAAGGAAGCGCTGGAGCCTGGCTTCAAGGCTTACCAGCAACAAGTGATCGACAACGCCCAGGCCATGGCCGGCGTATTTATCAAACGCGGCTACGATGTAGTGTCCGGCGGTACCGATAACCACCTGTTCCTGGTCAGCCTGATTCGTCAGGGCCTTACCGGTAAAGAGGCGGACGCAGCACTCGGTCGCGCCCACATCACCGTGAACAAGAACGCTGTCCCGAACGATCCACAGTCGCCGTTCGTGACCTCCGGCCTGCGTATCGGCACCCCGGCGGTGACCACTCGCGGCTTCAAGGTTACCCAGTGCGTTGAGCTGGCCGGCTGGATCTGCGACATCCTCGACAACCTCGGCGACGCCGATGTCGAGGCCAATGTCGCGCAGCAAGTGGCAGCCCTGTGCGCGGACTTCCCGGTTTATCGCTGAGCGCGGTTTTGGAGTAAATGACTATGCAACGCTATTCGGGCTTCGGCCTCTTCAAACACTCCCTCAGCCATCACGAAAACTGGCAGAAGATGTGGCGCACGCCGACCCCGAAAAAGGTCTATGACGTGGTCATCGTCGGCGGTGGCGGGCATGGTCTGGCGACCGCCTACTACCTGGCCAAGGAACACGGCATCACCAACGTGGCCGTGGTCGAGAAAGGCTGGCTGGGCGGCGGTAACACCGCGCGCAACACCACCATCGTTCGCTCCAACTACCTGTGGGACGAGTCGGCGCACCTGTACGAACACGCGATGAAATTGTGGGAAGGCCTGTCCCAGGACCTGAACTACAACGTGATGTTCTCCCAGCGTGGCGTTTACAACCTGTGCCACACGCTTCAAGACATTCGTGATTCCGAGCGTCGGGTCAGCGCCAACCGCCTCAACGGCGTGGACGGCGAACTGCTCGATGCCAAACAGGTAGCCGACGAGATTCCGTACCTCGACTGCTCCAAGAACACTCGCTACCCGGTGATGGGCGCAACCGTCCAGCGTCGCGGCGGCGTGGCCCGTCACGATGCCGTGGCGTGGGGCTTTGCCCGTGCCGCCGACGCCTTGGGCGTGGACCTGATTCAACAAACCGAAGTGATCGGTTTCCGTAAGGAAAACGGCGTGTGCATCGGTGTTGAAACCAACAAGGGCTTCATCGGCGCCAAGCGCGTCGGTGTGGTCACTGCCGGTAACTCCGGGCACATGGCCAAACTCGCCGGTTTCCGTCTGCCGATCGAATCGCACCCGCTGCAAGCGCTGGTGTCCGAGCCGATCAAGCCGATTATCGACAGCGTGATCATGTCCAACGCCGTACACGGTTACATCAGCCAGTCCGACAAGGGCGACCTGGTGATCGGCGCCGGTATCGACGGCTACAACGGCTACGGCCAGCGTGGTTCGTACCCGGTGATCGAGCACACCATCCAGGCCATCGTCGAGATGTTCCCGGTGCTGTCGCGCGTACGCATGAACCGTCAGTGGGGCGGCATCGTCGACACCACACCGGACGCATGCCCGATCATCTCGAAAACCCCGGTACCGAACATGTTCTTCAACTGCGGTTGGGGCACCGGTGGCTTCAAGGCAACACCTGGCTCGGGCAACGTGTTTGCCGCGAGTCTGGCCAAGGGTGAAATGCACCCATTGGCTGCACCTTTCTCCATCGACCGTTTCCATAGCGGTGCGTTGATCGACGAACACGGCGCTGCAGCAGTCGCCCACTAACAGGAGAAATCCCTATGTTGCATATCTTCTGTCCTCACTGTGGCGAACTGCGCTCCGAAGAGGAATTCCATGCATCCGGCCAGGCGCACATCCCGCGTCCACTGGACCCGAACAGCTGCACCGACGAGGAGTGGGGCGACTACATGTTCTTCCGCGACAACCCTCGCGGTCTGCACCACGAACTGTGGGATCACGTCGCCGGTTGCCGTCAGTACTTCAACGTCACCCGTGACACCGTGACCTACGAGATTCTCGAAACCTACAAGATCGGCACCAAGCCGCAGTTCACCGACAAGACCGACAGCCCGAAAGCGGCCGCCACGGCTCTGGGAGAGAAGGTATGAGCCAGATCAATCGCCTGTCCAACGGCGGACGCATCGACCGCAACAAAGTGCTGAGCTTCACCTTCAACGGCCAGGTCTACAAAGGCTTTGAAGGCGATTCCCTGGCTGCAGCCCTGCTGGCCAACGGTGTCGACATCATCGGCCGCAGCTTCAAGTACTCGCGTCCGCGCGGCATCTTCGCCGCCGGTGCCGAAGAGCCGAACGCTGTGCTGCAGATCGGTGCGACCGAAGCCACGCAGATCCCGAACGTACGCGCCACGCAACAAGCGCTGTATCAAGGCCTGGTCGCCACCAGCACCAACGGCTGGCCAAGCGTGAACAACGACATGATGGGGATTCTCGGCAAGGTCGGCGGCAAGCTGATGCCGCCGGGCTTCTACTACAAAACCTTCATGTACCCGCAATCGTTCTGGATGACCTACGAGAAGTACATTCGTAAGGCTGCCGGCCTTGGCCGCTCGCCGACCGAGAACGATCCGGACACCTACGACTACATGAACCAGCACTGCGACGTGCTGATCGTCGGCGCTGGCCCTGCGGGTCTGGCGGCTGCGCTGGCGGCTGCCCGCAGCGGTGCGCGTGTGATCCTGGCCGATGAGCAGGAAGAGTTCGGCGGCAGCCTGCTCGATTCTCGCGAAAGCCTCGACGGCAAGCCTGCCACCGAATGGGTCGCCAGCGTCATCGCCGAGCTGAAAAACACCCCGGACGTGCTGCTGTTGCCGCGCGCCACGGTCAACGGTTACCACGACCATAACTTCCTGACCATTCACGAGCGCCTCACCGATCACCTCGGTGACCGCGCCCCGATTGGCCAGGTGCGTCAGCGCATCCACCGGGTTCGCGCCAAGCGTGTAGTGCTGGCGACCGGTACTCACGAACGTCCACTGGTTTACGGCAACAACGACGTGCCGGGCAACATGCTCGCTGGTGCTGTGTCGACTTATGTTCGTCGTTACGGCGTAGCTCCGGGCAAAAAACTGGTGCTGTCGACCAACAACGACCACGCCTACCGTGTTGCCCTGGATTGGCTCGACGCCAGCCTGCAAGTGGTCGCGATCGCCGATGCCCGCAGCAACCCGCGTGGTGCGCTGGTGGAAGAGGCACGCGCCAAAGGCATTCGCATCCTGACCGGCAGCGCCGTGATCGAGGCTCGTGGCAGCAAGCACGTCACCGCCGCTCGCGTTGCCGCGATCGATGTAAAAGCACACACCGTGACCAGCCCGGGCGAGTGGCTTGAGTGCGACCTGGTCGCCAGTTCCGGCGGTTATAGCCCGGTGGTTCACCTGGCGTCGCACTTGGGCGGCAAGCCGATCTGGCGTGAAGACATCCTCGGTTTCGTACCGGGTGAAGCACCGCAGAAACGCGTGTGCGTGGGTGGCATCAACGGTGTTTACGGCCTCGGCGATTCGCTGGCCGATGGTTTTGCAGGTGGTGCTCGCGCCGCCAGCGAAGCCGGTTTCAGTGTGGTCGAAGGCGCGCTGCCCAAAGCCCTGAGCCGTCTGGAAGAGCCGACCCTGGCGCTGTTCCAGGTGCCGCACGAAAAAGCCACTGCCCGTGCGCCGAAGCAATTCGTCGACCTGCAGAACGACGTCACCGCTGCCGCCATCGAACTGGCGACCCGCGAAGGCTTCGAGTCGGTCGAGCACGTCAAGCGCTACACCGCACTGGGCTTCGGCACCGATCAGGGCAAGCTCGGCAACGTCAACGGCCTGGCCATCGCCGCCCGTTCGCTGAACGTGACCATCCCGCAGATGGGCACCACCATGTTCCGCCCGAACTACACGCCGGTGACTTTCGGCGCCGTGGCCGGTCGTCACTGTGGGCACATCTTCGAGCCGGTTCGCTTCACCGCGCTGCATCACTGGCACGTGAAGAACGGTGCCGAGTTCGAAGACGTCGGTCAGTGGAAACGTCCTTGGTACTTCCCGAAAAACGGTGAAGACCTGCACGCCGCGGTAAAACGCGAATGCAAAGCCGTGCGCGACAGCGTCGGCCTGCTGGACGCTTCGACCCTGGGTAAGATCGACATCCAGGGCCCGGATTCGCGCGAGTTCCTCAACCGTATCTACACCAACGCCTGGACCAAGCTCGACGTGGGCAAGGCCCGTTACGGCCTGATGTGTAAAGAAGACGGCATGGTGTTCGACGACGGCGTGACTGCATGCCTGGCCGACAACCATTTCGTGATGACCACCACCACCGGCGGCGCTGCACGCGTGCTGCAATGGCTGGAAATCTACCACCAGACCGAATGGCCAGAGCTGAAGGTGTACTTCACTTCCGTGACGGATCACTGGGCGACCATGACCCTGTCGGGGCCGAACAGCCGCAAGCTGCTCAGCGAAGTCACCGACATCGACTTGAGCAACGAAGCCTTCCCGTTCATGACCTGGAAAGAAGGTCTGGTCGGTGGTGTGCCGGCGCGGGTGTTCCGGATTTCGTTTACCGGGGAGCTGTCGTACGAAGTCAACGTGCAGGCCGACTACGCCATGGGCGTGCTGGAAAAAATCGTCGAGGCCGGCAAGCAGTACAACCTGACCCCGTACGGCACCGAAACCATGCACGTTCTGCGGGCAGAGAAGGGCTTCATCATCGTCGGTCAGGACACTGACAGCTCGATGACCCCGGACGACCTGAACATGGGCTGGTGTGTCGGTCGCACCAAACCGTTCTCGTGGATCGGCTGGCGTGGCATGAACCGCGAAGACTGCGTGCGTGATCAGCGCAAACAGCTGGTCGGTCTGAAGCCGATCGATCCGACCAAATGGCTGCCGGAAGGGGCGCAACTGGTGTTCAACACCAAGCAAACCATCCCGATGACCATGGTCGGTCACGTGACTTCCAGTTACCTGCACAACTCCCTGGGCTATTCGTTTGCCATGGGTGTGGTCAAGGGCGGCTTGAAGCGCATGGGTGAGCGGGTGTTCGCACCGCTGGCCGACGGCAGCGTGATCGAGGCGGAAATCGTTTCTTCGGTGTTCTTCGATCCGAAAGGCGATCGCCAGAACGTGTAAGTCGATCGTTCCCACGCTCTGCGTGGGAATGCATCCCGGGACGCTCCGCGTCCCAAGAGCGGACGCAGAGCGTCCATGGCGGCATTCCCACGCAGAGCGTGGGAACGATCAACAAAAGAAAGGTGCTTTATGACCGCAGCCAATGTTTACCAACAACGCCCAACCACCGGGGCCAAGGCCGAGTCGTCGCTGCATCATGCCGACCTCGCCAGCCTGGTGGGCAAGGGTCGCAAGAACGCCGGCGTGATCGTGCGTGAGAAAAAACTCCTCGGTCACCTGACCATCCGTGGCGATGGTCACGATGCCGCGTTCGCCGCCGGCGTGCACAAGGCCCTCGGCCTGGAACTGCCCGCCGCGCTGACCGTGGTGATCAAAGGCGAAACCAGCCTGCAATGGATGGGGCCGGATGAATGGCTGCTGATCGTGCCGACCGGTGAAGAATTCGCTGCCGAGAAAAAGCTGCGTGAAGCACTGGGCGACCTGCACATCCAGATCGTCAACGTCAGCGGCGGCCAGCAGATCCTCGAACTCAGCGGCCCGAACGTACGCCAGGTGCTGATGAAATCCACCAGCTATGACGTGCATCCCAATAGCTTCCCGGTGGGCAAGGCTGTCGGCACGGTGTTCGCCAAGTCGCAATTGATGATCCGCCACACCGCCGAAGACACCTGGGAACTGCTGATTCGTCGCAGCTTCTCGGATTACTGGTGGTTGTGGTTGCAGGATGCTGCCGCCGAATACGGGCTTAGCGTTCAGGCGTAAAGATCGTTCCCACGCTCTGCGTGGGAATGCATCCCGGGACGCTCCGCGTCCCAAAGCGGACGCAGAGCGTCCATGGCGGCGTTCCCACGCAGAGCGTGGGAACGATCAGTTTCGCTACAGGAGTCACCGTACTATGAGCCGCGCCCCAGACACATGGATTCTGACCGCCGACTGCCCCAGCGTCCTCGGCACCGTGGATGCGGTGACCCGCTTTCTGTTCGAGCAGGGCTGCTACGTCACCGAGCACCATTCTTTTGATGACCGGCTCTCGGGCCGTTTCTTCATTCGCGTGGAATTCCGTCAGCCCGATGGCTTCGACGAACAAGCCTTTCGCGCAGGTCTGGCGGAACGTGGTGATGCCTTCGGGATGGTCTTCGAGCTGACCCCGCCGCACCACCGGCCAAAAGTAGTGATCATGGTCTCCAAGGCCGATCACTGCCTCAACGACTTGCTCTATCGCCAGCGCATCGGCCAGTTGTCGATGGACGTGGTCGCCGTGGTTTCCAACCACCCGGACCTCAAGCCGTTGGCCGACTGGCACCAGATTCCGTACTACCACTTTCCCCTGGACCCGAACGACAAGCCGTCCCAGGAGCGTCAGGTCTGGCAGGTGGTCGAAGAGTCTGGCGCCGAGTTGGTGATTCTTGCGCGCTACATGCAGGTTCTGTCGCCAGAGCTGTGCCGCAAACTCGACGGCAAGGCGATCAACATTCATCACTCCCTGCTGCCGGGTTTCAAGGGCGCCAAGCCCTATCACCAGGCCTACAACAAAGGCGTGAAACTGGTCGGCGCCACGGCGCATTACATCAACAACGACCTGGACGAAGGCCCGATCATCGCCCAGGGCGTGGAGGCTGTGGATCATAGTCATTACCCCGAAGATTTGATCGCCAAGGGGCGGGATATCGAAGGGCTGACGTTGGCGCGGGCTGTTGGTTATCACATTGAACGACGGGTGTTTTTGAACGCCAATCGCACGGTCGTTCTTTAGATCGCCTTCGCGGGCAAGCCCGCTCCCACAGGGTTTTGTGTTGTTCACAGACCTTGTGTACACCCGATCCACTGTGGGAGCGGGCTTGCCCGCGATGGCGGCATAACAGACAACACAAGACACACAGGCAATAACCCGAGCAATCAACGCGCCGCCGATCCATGGCGACGCGACCGCTACATAAAAACAACAGCGAGGTGAAAGCATGTCTGGTAATCGTGGTGTGGTGTATCTCGGCGCTGGCAAGGTCGAAGTACAGAAAATCGACTATCCCAAAATGCAGGACCCGCGCGGCAGGAAGATCGAGCACGGCGTCATCCTGCGCGTAGTGTCCACCAACATCTGTGGTTCCGATCAGCACATGGTGCGCGGGCGTACCACCGCTCAGACCGGTCTGGTGCTGGGCCACGAGATCACGGGTGAAGTGATCGAGAAGGGCAGCGGTGTCGAGAACCTGCAGATCGGCGACTTGGTGTCGGTTCCTTTCAACGTTGCCTGTGGCCGTTGCCGTTCGTGCAAAGAGCAACATACTGGCGTCTGCCTGAGCGTTAACCCGGCGCGTCCGGGCGGTGCCTATGGTTACGTCGACATGGGTGACTGGACCGGTGGCCAAGCCGAATACGCGTTTGTGCCGTATGCCGACTTCAACCTGCTGAAACTTCCAGATCGCGACCGGGCCATGGAAAAAATCCGTGACCTGACCTGTCTCTCCGACATCCTGCCGACCGGTTACCACGGCGCAGTGACTGCCGGCGTTGGCCCTGGCAGCACCGTGTACATCGCCGGCGCCGGCCCGGTTGGCCTGGCAGCTGCCGCTTCCGCTCGTCTGCTGGGTGCTGCGGTGGTGATCATCGGTGACGTCAACCCGATCCGCCTGGCCCATGCCAAGGCTCAGGGTTTCGAAATCGCCGACCTGTCGACAGACACCCCACTGCATGAACAAATCGCTGCACTGTTGGGCGAACCGGAAGTGGACTGCGCCGTCGATGCCGTAGGCTTCGAAGCTCGCGGTCACGGCCATGCCGGCGTGAAGCACGAGGCTCCGGCCACCGTGCTCAACTCGCTGATGGGCGTGGTTCGCGTGGCGGGCAAAATCGGTATCCCTGGCCTGTACGTGACCGAAGATCCAGGTGCTGTGGATGCGGCCGCGAAAATGGGCAGCCTGAGCATTCGCTTCGGCCTGGGCTGGGCCAAATCCCACAGCTTCCACACCGGCCAGACGCCAGTGATGAAGTACAACCGCCAACTGATGCAGGCGATCATGTGGGACCGCATCAAGATTGCTGACATCGTGGGTGTTGAAGTCATCAGCCTGGATGACGCGCCACGTGGTTATGGCGAGTTCGATGCGGGCGTGCCGAAGAAGTTTGTGATCGATCCGCACAAGATGTTCAGCGCGGCGTAAGGCTGGGAGCAAGACGGAAAAAGGGGCGACAGTGATGTCGCCCTTTTTTATGGAGCACCGCAGCCTGCGCTTTCAGGTTCTGCCGGGTTGTTCACAGGCCTGTTTGGCGGGAGTAGGCGTGCCATTCATCGTATGGATTCGGGGTTCCACGACTGGGGGGGAACATGCCAGCAGATGCCCGGTCAAATCGGCAGTTTTGCTGCCCTACCGGGTGGTTCTCATGGCACAAGAGGATGTCTGGATGAACGTTTCAAGCGGTTTTGCGCTGGCATCGCTCATGGCTGTTGCTTCGTTGACGACGCTGGCCGCCAGCCCGGCCTTTGCACAGTTCAGCCTCAGCGATGCGGCCAATGCGGTTACGGCGATGCAGGGTAACGAGGACGATGAGAGCGACGAGAGCGAAGACGCCGTGGCAGCGCTCCCCAAGGCTGCCGGTTTGCTCACTTCCCTGGGGTCTCAGCTCAATGTCACGCCGGAACAGGCCGTAGGTGGTGCCGGTGCGATGCTGGGGCTGGCCAGGAACCAACTCAGCGGCCAGGACTTCACCGAACTGAGCAAGAATGTGCCGGGCCTCGATCAGATCGCCGGCAACAGCGCCCTCAGTAGCTTGAGCGGATTGGGCGGGCTGCTCGGCGGTGGTGTCGACAAGAACCCTTTGCTCAATGGTTTGCTGGGTAACGTCAAGGACACCAAGGACCTGAACAACGCGTTCAGTGCCCTGGGCATGGACACCGGCATGATCGGCCTGTTTGCCCCGGTGATTCTGCAATACCTCGGTCAGCAAGGCGTCGCCGGTTCGCTGCTGCAAAACCTTGGCGGAATCTGGGGCACCGGCATCGGCACCGGCATAGGTAGCTGAGTCAGCCCTCGGCGCGCAGGGCCTTGATGCGCCGGTCCTTCTCGATCCAGAGCTGGTTGACCCAGTTCTGGACGTGTTCGCGAAACGCCGGATCATTTTCGTAATCGCCTTGCCACAGCGCCGGGTCCAGTTCGCGCGTCTGGATGTCGATGATGATCCTGGGCACGTTGCCGCTGATCAAATCCCAGAATCCCGGAATCTTCTGCTGCGGGTACACCACTGTCACATCGAGAACAGCATCCAGCTGCTCGCCCATCGCCGCCAGCACAAAAGCCACGCCGCCAGCCTTGGGCTTGAGCAGGTGGGTGAAGGGTGACTGCTGCTGGGCGCTTTTCGTTGTGGTGTATCGAGTGCCTTCCAGATAATTGACCACTGTCACCGGTTGGCGCTTGTACAACTCGCAGGCTTGTTTGGTTATCTCCAGGTCCTTGCCGGCCAGCTCCGGGTTCTTCGCCAGAAACGCCTTGGTGTAGCGCTTCATGAACGGATAGTCCAACGCCCACCAGGCCAGGCCCAGGAACGGCACCCAGATCAGTTCTTTCTTGAGGAAGAATTTGAAGAACGGCGTGCGTCGGTTAAGCGTCTGGATCAGCGCCGGGATGTCGACCCAGGATTGATGGTTACCGATCACCAGATACGAGGTGTCGCGGCGCAAATCATCACCACCGCGGATGTCCCATCGGGTGGGGATGCACAGACGAAAGATCAGCTTGTCGATCTCGGCCCAGGTTTCGGCAATCCACATCACCGCCGCCGAAGCGTAATCGCGAAAACGCCCGGGCAGGATCAGTTTGAGCAATGCGAACACCATCAAAGGCCCGAACAGGACCAAGGTGTTGAGCAATAGCAGCAGGGTAACGAAACAGCCGGTGAGCAGGCGGCGCATAAGTCACTCTTGAAAGCGTTTGGGCGCGCCATGATAAGCAGCTTCAGGCGACAGGCCAAATCGGTGGTGACGAATGTTTCACGTTTGCGGCGGTATGTTGGGCTGACATAGCGATCGTTCCCACGCTCCGCGTGGGAATGCAGCCCGGGACGCTCCGCGTCCCCAAAGCGTGACGCAGAGCGTCACATGAGGCATTCCCACGCGGAGCATGGGAACGATCATCCACACAGCGGTCTAAAATCCCGCTGCCCACTCTTCAAGGAACCCCCCTACGTGAAATCTCTCCTTGCACTGCTTTCCCTCGTAGCCCTGCCGGTCCTGGCCGCTGAGCCAACCCTGTACGGGCGTTACGAATACATCGCGCTGCCGGAAATCGGCGGCGAAGTCCTCAAGGCCAAAATGGACACCGGCGCCCTGACCGCGTCGCTGTCGGCCAAAGACATCGAAACCTTCACCCGCGACGGCGACGAGTGGGTCCGTTTTCGCCTCGCCACCAAAGGCGCGAGCAACAAGGTCTACGAACACAAGGTCGCGCGGATCAGCAAGATCAAGACTCGCTCCGAAGAAGACGACGATGACAAAGAAGCGATCGAACCCACCAAACGGCCAGTGGTTGATCTGGAACTGTGCCTGGGCAACGTCAAGCGTACTGTCGAGGTTAACCTCACCGACCGCAGCAGCTTCAATTACCCGCTGTTGATCGGCGCCAAAGCACTGCGTGAATTCGGTGCGGCGGTGAACCCGGCACGGCGTTTCACGGCAGACAAACCCGACTGCTGATTGACGGCGAATCAGCCTTGGGGCACCGTTCGCCCACTTAACTAGCGGGCTCGGACGCCATGCCTCATATCCTGATTGTCGAAGACGAAGCGGCGATTGCCGACACCCTGATTTTCGCCTTGCAGGGCGAGGGCTTTACCACCACGTGGTTGAGCCTTGGCGCAGCGGCGCTCGAGCATCAGCGCGCCACGCCGGCTGACTTGATCATTCTCGACATCGGCCTGCCAGACATCAGCGGTTTTGAGACCTGCAAGCAATTGCGGCGTTTCAGCGAAGTGCCGGTGATGTTCCTCAGCGCCCGTGATGCAGAGATCGACCGCGTGGTGGGCCTGGAGATCGGCGCCGACGACTACGTGGTCAAGCCGTTCAGCCCCCGGGAAGTGGCGGCGCGGGTCCGGGCGATTCTCAAGCGCATGGCGCCACGACCGGTGGCGGAGGTGGCTTCAGCACTGTTTCGCATCGACAGCGAACGGGTGCAGATCAGCTATCGCAACCAGCCGCTGAGCCTGACTCGCCATGAGTTTCGTTTGCTGCAATGCCTGCTGGAACAACCCGAGCGAGTCTTTAGCCGCGAGCAATTGCTCGATGCACTGGGCGTGGCCGCCGACGCCGGCTATGAGCGCAGCATCGACAGCCACATCAAGAGCGTGCGCGCCAAATTGCGCCAGGTGAAGGCCGACGCCGAGCCGATCCAGACTCATCGCGGCCTCGGTTACAGCTACAGCCCGGGGCACAGCTGATGCCACTGGGGATCCGGATTTTTCTGGTCTACGTGCTGTTCATCGGCCTGACCGGCTACTTCGTGCTCAACACCGTGATGGAAGAAATCCGCCCCGGCGTGCGTCAGTCCACCGAAGAAACCCTGGTGGACACCGCGAACCTGATGGCCGAGATCCTGCGCGATGACTTCAAGGTCGGCACCCTCAGCCAGAACCGCTGGCCTGAGTTGCTCAAGGCTTACGGTGAACGGCAGCCGAAGGCGAATATCTGGGGAATGCCGAAGAATCAGGTCAACCACCGTATTTACGTGACCGATGCCAAGGGCATCGTGGTGCTGGATTCCAGTGGCATCGCGGTAGGCCAGGACTACTCGCGCTGGAACGACGTCTACCTGACCCTGCGCGGGGAGTACGGCGCGCGTTCGACGCGCAGCAACCCGGATGATTCGAATTCGTCGGTGATGCATGTCGGGGCACCGATTCGCGACAACGGCCAGATCATCGGCGTGGTGACGGTGGCCAAACCCAACAGCTCGCTGCAGCCTTACGTTGATCGCACCGAGCGGCGATTGCTGATTTATGGCGCCGCGCTGATTGGCCTCGGTTTGCTGTTCGGTGCGCTGTTGTCGTGGTGGCTGAGCGCGGCGCTGCGGCGGTTGACGGCGTATGCCCAGGCCGTCAGCGAAGGTCGTCGGGTCGAGGTGCCGCATTATCGTGGCGGCGAGCTGGAACAACTGGCCACGGCGCTGGAGCAGATGCGCACGCAGCTCGAAGGCAAAGCCTACGTCGAGCGTTATGTACACACCCTGACCCATGAATTGAAAAGCCCGCTGGCGGCGATCCGTGGTGCGGCGGAGTTACTGCAAGGCCAGATGCCGCTGGCTCAGCAGCAGCGATTCGTCAGCAACATCGACAGCGAAAGTGCGCGCATGCAGCAGTTGATCGAACGACTGTTGAACCTGGCGCAGGTGGAACAGCGCCAAGGGCTGGAAGAGCGGGTGGCGGTGCCGTTGGCGGGTTTGGTGGATGAGCTATTGAGCGCGCAGGCTGCGCGAATCGAAGGCAAGCAGTTGTGTGTGGAACAGCAGATTGCAGCGGATCTGAATCTGCTCGGCGAGCCGTTTCTGTTGCGCCAGGCGCTGGGTAATCTGCTGGAGAATGCCTTGGACTTCACCCCGCCTCATGGCGTGCTGCGCTTGCGCGCCGAGCGAGTCGGTGAGCAGATTGAGTTCAGGCTGTTCAACCAGGCCGAGGCGATTCCTGACTATGCATTGCCGCGCTTGAGCGAGCGTTTTTACTCGCTGCCGCGTCCGGACAGTGGGCGTAAGAGTACCGGGTTGGGGCTTAACTTCGTTGCAGAAGTGGTCAAACTGCACAACGGCCAACTGTGGGTAGGCAACGTTGCTGGCGGTGTAGAGGCCAAGTTGCATTTGCCTGAGGCGACTCGTCATTGACTCAAGGAGCTACCCAGCCAGGCACTGATTTTCGGGCCTTTTTTCTATGCACGAACTTGAGTGCCGGCTGCTCGATGAACAGCCATGAAAGTGTTGCCAGGCCGATGACAATAAGAGTCGTGACAACAATGGACGGTATAAAGGCCAGTGGGGTTTTATTGATGACCAGTTGTTGTACGGGAAAGGCATACAGATAGATGCCATAGGAGATATCAAACCGGCCTCTGATGGTTTTATCTACGTACAACAGGCCCAGGCTGATGGTTGCCAGACTAACCCCTAGAGTGGCGGTGACCCACACCGACGAAGTTCCCAAGGAAACTACTATCAGTAGGATGGAGGCGGCCAGTACGATTGCTTTTGTGCGAGGGCTGTTGAAGTGATGTCGATGAAAGGCGACCAATGATCCCGAGAAAAACGCTATGCCCGCGGCGCAGTAGGCCAGAAATTTCTGCGCCAGTGCGCCCGTGATGTAGTTGCTCAGGACAAGGGTTGCGAGGCCAAACAGCAGTAACAAAGCCAGAGGCATCAAGGGGCTGCGATACAAAGTCAGTACCACCGCCAGCAGAATGTAAAAAACGAACTCGATCTTTAACGTCCACAGGCTTCCGTTAAAGGATTCGCTGAAGATGAAGTCCCTGGTTACTTCATCAATGGAGGCACGTCCAAAGGCTGAAATGCGCAGAAAGTCGACCAAAGCCTCTTTTCCCAAGACATAGTCGCTGGCAAAGAACGCTCCGGCCACGTAGGTCATCAAGAATGAGCAAGCGATGAGCGCCGGAAAGATTCGAGCGACACGCTTTGCCAGGTAGTCTTGAAAGCTAGCGGCGTTCAAATAACTGAGGGTGATCAACAACCCGGAAATAGCGAAGAAGCAAATGACCGCTATACCGCCCAACGAGTTGTAACCAGTTATCCCCGGCTCGCTCATGCCCGACAGCACAAAGTGATGGCTGACCAGGACCATGAGGGCAGCGAGGTGTCTGATCAGGTCAAATGAGTTGTTTCGCAAAGAGGCGCTCCTTGTCTGGCCTCTTCTATATCAAACAAAGGGGCGAAAATCTGAACTGTAGCTGGCAGTAAAATGTATCCGGAATGGGTGCAGATACCCGCAGGGGGCCTGAAGGTAGCGCAGTGTGCCAAGACCCAAAAGGCTTTTACAGGTATTTACACACAATCCCCACAGATCCTCCACGAAACCCCCACACAACTGACCCAGACTTTCCCCATCCAAACAGGGAGAGTCCCATGAACCGTAGCCTGACCCTAAAACTGGGGGCGATTGCCCTTTTGATTCTGTTGCTGCTGATCCCGTTGCTGATGATCAACGGCGTGATCCAGGAGCGGCAACAACTGCGCGACGGTGTGCTCGAAGACATCGCCCGCAGTTCCAGTTACAGCCAGCAATTGAGCGGCCCGCTGATGGTGGTGCCCTATCGCAAAACGGTGCGCACCTGGAAAACCAACGAAAAAACCAACCAGCGTTACCAGGACGTTCGCGAGGAACGCGGCCGTTTGTATTTCCTGCCGGAGCGCTTCGAACTGGACGGCCAGGTCCAGACCGAACTGCGTGCCCGGGGTATCTACGAGGCTCGGCTGTTTCATGCCGACAACCGTATCAGCGGGCATTTCTCGGTCCCGGCACAATTGGGCATCAAAGAGGACTTCGCCGATTACCGCTTCGATCAACCGTTCCTGGCCGTCGGCATCAGCGACATTCGCGGCATCGAGAATGCGCTGAAGCTCGAACTCAATGGCCAGAACCTGGACTTTGTACCGGGTAGCCAGGTGGGTTGGTTGGGCGAGGGCGTGCACGTGACGCTACCAGCGCTGGACACCCAACAGGCTACGCAATTGGCGTTCGGTTTCGACTTGCGCCTGCAAGGCACCGGCCAGTTGGAGGTTCTTCCTGTGGGCAAGACCAGCAAGGTTTCACTGGCCGCCAACTGGCCTCATCCCAGCTTCATCGGCAACTACCTGCCGGCCCAGCGTGAAATCACCGATCAGGGTTTCACCGCCAATTGGCAAACCTCATTTTTCTCCACCAACCTGCAAGAGGCGTTGAACAGTTGTGTGTCTGGCGGCCAGTGCGAGGCGTTCAGCGGTCGCAGCTTCGGCGTGAGTTTCATCGACCCTGTGGACCAGTACCTGAAAAGCGACCGGGCAATCAAATACGCGCTGCTGTTCATCGTCCTGACCTTCGCCGGTTTCTTCCTTTTTGAAGTGCTGAAAAGCCTGGCGGTACACCCGGTGCAATACGCGCTGGTGGGCGTGGCGCTGGCGTTCTTCTACCTGTTGCTGCTGTCGCTGTCCGAACACATCGGCTTTGCCCTGGCGTATCTGCTGTCGGCGAGTGGCTGTGTGGCGTTGATCGGTTTCTATGTCTGCCATGTGCTGCGCAGCGTGCGTCACGGCATGAGCTTTTCGGCGGGGTTGGCGGCGTTGTATGGCTTGCTCTATGGCTTGCTGAGTGCCGAGGATTACGCGCTGTTGATGGGCTCGTTGCTGTTGTTCGGGCTGCTGGGTGTGTTCATGGTGCTGACCCGCAAGCTGGACTGGTACGGGATCGGGCAGAAACCGGCCAAGCCGCTGGCGTTTGATATTGGAGCCGTGGAATGAGCCGGTCGTTGGGGTTGCGCGAAGATCAGCGGGTGGGCGAGGTGTTGGCGACGCGGATTGCCGGGTTGTTTCCGTTAGATCCGGTGTGGTGCATTCGCGAGCAAGCCCGCTCCCACATTGGCTCTGTGTTGTTACAAATATGGAATGAACAACACAAATCCCCTGTAGGAGCGAGGCTTGCCCGCGAAGACGGCAGACCAGTCACCGAAAGTTTCAGACCTTGGGCATCGTCGCAATCATCGAAGGCCGCTGACTCACCTCAAAATACCACTCTGCCAGCTTCGGATTCTCTTTGCGCCATTCCAGATCTGGATGGCGCAGATCCAGGTAACCCAAGGCACAGGCCACACTGATCGCCGCCACATCGAAATGGCTGGTCAGCTCGGCAATCGCGTCGGCTTCCAGCAGGGCCAAGGCGCGACGAATCTTGTCGCGCTGACCGTCAAGCCATTCGTCCCAGTGTTTTTCCGGCGCGCGCAGGGCTACTTCATAGCGAATCATCACCGCGGCATCCATGATCCCGTCTGCCAGAGAAGCCAGTGTCATGCGCCGCCAGCGCGCCGAGCCTTCACGAGGAATCAGCGGATTGCCGACGTGCTGATAGTCGAGGTAATCGAGGATCACCCGGCTGTCGTACAACACATTGCCGTCGGCCAGGCGCAGCGCCGGAATCTTGCCCAACGGGTTGTCTTCGTTGAGGGCCAGATCCGGGCTGACAGGCGTGAGCTGGCTGGCTTGCAGCGCCACACGGTTCATTTGACCGGTTTCGTGCAGCAGCACCATGACTTTGCGAACGAAAGGCGAGGCAGGGTTGTGGAATAAGGTCATGCTGGGAGCGGACATGGCAACGATCTCGATCATGGGCAGTGTCGGCAGCATAGCGCTTTAGTGCTTGAGCTCAAGCACGAGCTCACGGCTGAGCACGGAACGAAATGTGGGAGCGGGCTTGCTCGCGAAGGCGGTGTATCAGTTGGCATTTATTTCGCCTGACACTCCGTTTTCGCGAGCAAGCCCGCTCCCACAGGTTTTGTGCTGTTCAATGGTGTTGCAACAGCCCGCGCAAGGCGAGGACGGCGGGGATGCCCAGGCCGAGCCAGCTCAATGCATCCCACACGCCATCGCCCAGCAACGCGGCAAACAGCCCGGCGGCGCTGAGCAGGGCAATGACGGTGGGCGTGGCGAAGACCTTCCAGAAGTTCGACTGTCTCGGTCTCATGCCGGGCTCTCCACGTTTTCAAGTACAGGCTTCGCCACCTTGCGCCGCACCACCCACAAATAAACCCCACTGCCGAGCACAATGATGGTCAGCACATCGAGGGTCGCCCAGAGGATTTTCATTGGAATGCCGCCGTAATCCCCGAAGTGCAGCGGCTGCGACATGCCCATGGCGTCCATGTACCAAGGGCGTTCAGCCACGGCGGTGACTTGCAGGGTGCTGGCGTCGATCAACACCGGTGTCAGCAGGTGCGAGGTCAGGTGAGTGCTGCCTTTCATGAACACGGCGTAATGGTGTTCGCTGGAAAACCGCGTGCCGGGGAAGGCGATGAAATCGGGCTGCATGCCCGGCGCGACGTCTTTGGCGATGTCGAGTAAGCGAGTCGCAGGCGCCAATTGAGTCAGCGGCGGCGCATCGCGGTAAGGCGCGATCATCGCGCTCAGGCTGTCATTGCGCCACGCGGCGATCAGTAAGTCGGCGCAGGCACTGATCACACCAGTCACGCCGACCACCAACGCCCAGGTCAGCGTCACCACGCCGATCAGGTTATGCAGGTCGAGCCAGCGCAAGCGGGTGGATTTGTCGTGGCGCACGGTGGCGAACTTCAAGCGCCGCATGAACGGCAGGTACAGCACCGTTCCAGAGACGATCGCCAGCACAAACAGAATTCCCATGAACGCCAGCAGCAACTTGCCCGGCAGACCGGCGAACATGTCCACGTGCAGGCGCAGCATGACCATCATCAGCCCGCCATTGGCCGAGGGCATTTCCAATGCTTCGCCGGTGCGAGCGTCGAGCATGAAGGTGTGGGACGAGTTCGGCTCGGTGCCGGCGGTGGGCGCCATGATGGCGATCACGCCGTTAGGGTCTTCGTCGTCGTAGCCGAAATACTGCATGACCTCGCCGGGACGGTGCTTTTCAGCTGCATGCACCAACTGCTGCAAATTCAGCTGCGGGGTATCGGCCGGCATGGATTTCAACTCGGCGGCATCGCCCAGCAGATGGTCGATCTCGTGGTGGAAGATCAACGGCAGGCCGGTGAGGGCCAGCATCAGCAGGAATACCGTGCAGATCAGGCTGGTCCAGGTGTGAACGAATGACCAGCGGCGGATGGTTTTGCTTTTCATGATTCATCCAGATGCAAAAGGGCCACGGCTGTGCCGTGACCCTTGTTTTATCGCGATGGGGTCAACCCGTTACCACTTGTAATTCACGCTGGCGACCACGTTGCGTTCGTCGCCGTAGTAGCAGTAGAAACCGTCGCAGGTGGACAGGTAGTCCTTGTTGAACAGGTTCTTGGCGTCCACTGCAACCGATACACCCTTGAGCGAACTGTTCAGGCGACCGAGATCGTAATGCGCCGAGGCGTCATACACGGTGTAGGAGCCGACGTGGCCCCAATCGGTGTTGGTGGTATTGCCGTAGGTGTCGCCGACATAACGCACACCGGCGCCCACGCCGAAGCCATCGAGCAGGCCGTTGTGCCAGGTGTAGTCGGCCCATGCAGTGGCCTGCTGGCGCGGAACCTGCGCCATGCGCTTGCCTTTTTCGGCGCTGGCGCCTTTGGTGATTTCGCTGTCGTTGTAGGTGTACGAACCGACCAGTTTGAGATTGTCGGTAACGTCGCCGCTGGCCTCCAATTCCAGACCGCGTACCCGGACTTCACCCACCTGACGGGTGATGTTGTTTTCGGTGACCGAGAGGTTTTCCTGAGTCAGGTCGAACACGGCAGCGGTGAGCAGCGTTTTGGTACCGGGTGGCTGGTACTTGATCCCGGCTTCGTATTGCTTGCCTTCAGTCGGCTTGAACGAATCGGTGCTGTTGACCGTGGCACCGGATGCTGGCTGGAAAGACTCCGCATACGACAGGTAGGGCGTTACGCCATTGTCGAAGACGTAGCTGAGCGCTGCGTTGCCGCTGAATTTCTTGTCGCGCTGAGTGTTGGTCGCATCGTTCTGATTGTGGAACACCGTGCCGGTATGGACCCAGTCTTCACGCCCGCCGAGGGTCAGGCGCCAGTTGTCCAGAGCGATCTGGTCCTGAGCGTAGAGGCCCGTCTGCTGGGTCTTTTGGTTGTAGTCGTACATCGTGAAGTAAGTGACGTTGGAAAAGTCCTGTCCGTACACCGGCCGGTTGATGTTGCTGGACGGCACGCCCGCCGAACCCCACAACCAGCGGGAATTGCTGTTGGAACGCTGGTGGTCCAGGCCCAGCAGCAAAGTGTGGCTCAGGGCCCCGGTCTGGAAGTCGGCCTGGAAGTTGTTATCCACGGCGAACTGGCTGATGTCCTCATCGACCTTGCCGGCGGTGCGCTGGATGGTGCCGTCGTCGCTGACCGCTTCATCCGGGCCGGCCGGCCAGATCTGCCCGCCGGCGGTGATGCCCTGAAATTCCAGGTCATTCTTGGTGTAGCGCAAGTTCTGGCGGAACTGCCAGGTGTCGTTGAAGCGGTGTTCGAAGGCATAACCCAGGGCGTAATAGGTGCGGTCGTAGAATTCCCAGTCCGGATCGCCAAGGTTCTTGTGATGGGAAATCTTGCCGGCGGGGGTACTCAGTTTTGTGCCTTGCAGGGGCAGAAACTGTCCGGTGATACCGGTGTCGTCGCGGGTGTATTGGGACAGCAAGGTCAGTCGGGTGTCGTCGTTGATGTTCCAGGTCAGGCTGGGTGCCAGGTTGTAGCGTTTGTCAGGAATATGATCGACCGGCGCATTGCTGTCCCGAACCACACCGCTGACGCGATAGAGAAACTGGCCTTCGTCGTCGATCTTGCCGGTGCTGTCGAAGTTGATCTGCTTGTGTTCGTTGCTCCCGGCCTGCAGTTCCACTTCGTGGCTGCTTTGTGCCTCGGGTCGACGGCTGACCATGTCCAGCAGACCGCCAGGCGGCGTCTGGCCGTAGACCGAGGACGCCGGGCCACGCAGGACGGCGATGCGCTCAAGGTTCCACGGTTCGATTTTCGGCGTGGCGTAGGTGCCTTTTGGCAGCGGCAAACCATCGAGGAACTGAGTGGGTATAAAACCGCGCACCAGCAGCCAGTCACTGCGTGAATCCGAGCCATAACCGCTGCTCTGTACGCCGGCGGTATAGCGCAGGGCATCGTTGAGGCTGAGCACGGAGCGATCATCCATTTGCTCGCGGGTGACCACCGAGACTGAGCGAGGGAGTTCGGCAATCGCGGTGTCGGTCTTGGTGCCTGCCGCGGTGCGGGTGGCCAGGTAACCTTCGGTCGGGCCCCAGGCGTTTTCAGTGTTTCCCGCGCCGATGATCGCGGTTTCCGGCAAGGCCATCACGCCCTCGGGCACGGCCACCAGGCTGTAGGTGCCGGCGCTGCTCTGTTCCAGTTGCAGGCCGGTGCCGCGCAGGGCTTCACGCAGGGCGCCGGTGGCGTCGAACTGGCCCTTCACCGGGGCCGAGGTCTTGCCCGCCGCCAGCGATGGATTCAACGACAGCGCCAGGCCGGCCTGGCTGGCGATCTGGTTCAGGGTGCTGGCCAATGGCGCAGCCGGCAGGTTGTAGGCGCGAACGCTGGACGCCTGTTCGGCGGCAATCAGTGGACCGCTGGCCAAAGGGGCGCAAAGGGCAATGGCGACCGCCAGCAAATGGGGGCGCAACACGGTGTCTAGCGAACGGGACATACAGCGGCTCCTGAATGGAAATATTTCTCAATTGCCTAGGTGCCGGACGAGAATTCAAAAGTGATAGGGGTGGATGAAAATAATTTCTATTCATCAATCGCAGTGACGCTGACGGCCTCTTCGCGGGCAAGCCACGCTCCCACAGGTTTTGTGTCGAGCGGGAATTCTGTGAACGACACAAGACCTGTGGGAGCGGGCTTGCCCGCGAAGACGGCGGATCAGGCGCAGCGTCTTTTAGGGCTTGGCCTCAGTCTTCGCCGCCACCGTCACCCACCACGGCGTGTGCTGCTCTATCTGCACCGGCAGGGTCGGTAAAAGCGCACTCAACGCCTTGTCGGTATCGTTCAGCGGGAAGCTGCCGGTGATGCGCAGGTCGGCGACTTCCGGTGTGACGCCAAGATGCCCGCGACGATAGCGAGCGAGTTCCTGGACCAGATCCTCTAGCCGCGCGTTGTCCACCACCAGCATGCCGCGGGTCCAGGCATCGGCGCCGAGGTTGAGGGCGATGATCGGGCCCAGGCCATTGCTGCGCATCAGCACTTGCTGGCCTTCGCGCAGGATCTGTTCCTCGGGGCTCGATTCGGGATGGGCGGCTACCGCTGATTGCAACACGCTCAGGCGCGTGCCTTCTTCTTCACGCTTGACCAGGAACCGTGTCCCCAGTGCTCGCATGCTGCCTTCGCGAGTTTCGACGATAAACGGCCGGGCATCGCCATGGCCGGTTTCGACGAGGATTTCTCCTTCCTGAAGGACGATCAGCCGCTGCTTCTCATCGAAACGCACATCCACGGCACTGTGGGTGTTGAGGTTGATCAGCGTGCCATCGGTCAGGCGCAGGGTGCGTTGCTCGCCGGTGGCAGTGCGCTGGTCGGCCAGCCAATAGTCGATGGGCAGATAACGATCACCGGCGAACAGTGCCAGGCCGATCACCGCGACGACGCTGGCCAGACCACTGCCGAGCTTGCGCACCCGGCGCCGGATGCTTTCGCGCGATTGCAGCAGGGCAGTGCGGGCCGGGCCGCTGGCAACGCTGAAACGCTGGTCGAGCATGCCCAACTGACGCCACGCCCGAGCATGTTCTTCGTGGGCGGCGTGCCATTTGGCAAACTCTTCGCGCTCGACTGCGTTGCCGGAATCCAGCGACAGTTGCCAGGCAATCGCGGCATCCAGCACCTGCGCCGACACGGGCTTGGAATTGACCGGAATCATACCGGCTCACCATACAACGCGATGTAGCACTGGCGAATGCCTTGGGCGAGGTACTGACGAACTCGCGGCACCGACACCCCCAGACGCTGAGCGATTTCGGCGTGGCCGAGGCCATCGAGACGGTTATAGAGAAACGCTGCCCGGGCCTTGCTCGAGAGCTTGCCCAGCAGGCGATCGATGGCTTTGAGGTCTTCGAGGATCAGTTGCTGTTCTTCCACCGAGGGTTGTTCGCCTTCGGGAACCAGCATCAATTCGGTGAGGTAGGCCTGTTCCAGTGCGGCACGGCGGAAATAGTCGAACAGCAGACCCTTGGCGATCGCCACCAGAAATGCCCGAGGTTCGCGAGGTGCCTTCAGTTCGTCACGGCCCAGCAAGCGCACGAAGGTGTCCTGGCTCAGGTCTTCGGCCCGTTGCGGGCAGGCCACGTTGCGCCGTAGCCAGGCTAATAGCCAACCGCGATGGTCGCGATACAACGCACCAACGAGCTCACTCTGGGGGCTTTGGACTGACGACACGCAACATCACCGAAGGGGAAGTGTTAAGTAACGAGAATTGTTCGCGATTGTGGCAGAGGCGGGGGAGGTAAGCAATTGGCGCTGGTCGGGTGGTTTTGGCGGGGAGGAATTCCAGTCGGACCGAGTTATCGTTCATCGCGGGCAAGCCACGCTCCCACAGGTTTTGTGCCGTTTGCGAAATCGGCGGACGACGAAAAACCTGTGGGAGCGTGGCTTGCCCGCGATGGGGCCCGAACAGTCACCGAAGATCTAGAAAGACGGAGCCTGGCGCCGCCGCTTCCACTGACTCAGTCGCTGCTGCAAATTCAACGGGCTATGAATCTGCTGCTGTCGCGCCCGGCTGAACAGAATCAGCACCAGCTCCGCCGTCGCCAAGGCATCGGCACTGGCGTTATGCCGCTCGAAAACCTCCAGCTTGAACCAGTCGATCCACTCGTCCAGCCCGGCCTCGCGAATGTGTGCCTGTGGACAAAGCAGCGGCGCGATGTCGGCCACGTCCAGAAACGGATGCTGCAACTTGTAGCCCAGATGTTCTTTCAGCGCGCGCCCCAGCATGTGCTGGTCGAACGGCGCGTGAAACGCCAACACCGGACTGTCGCCGACGAACTCCATGAATTCGAGCAAGGCTTGCGCGGGGTCGCTGCCGGCGGCAATGGCGCTCGGGCCCAGACCGTGAATCAACACGCTGGGGCCGAGTTTGAGTTCGGTGCATTGCAGCGTGCGTTCAAATTGCTGGCTGAAATCGATCGCCCCGTCCTCGATCACCACCGCGCCGATGGACAACAGCCGATCCTTATTCAGGTTCAGCCCGGTGGTTTCCAGGTCGAGTACCACCCAGCGTTGTTCGCGCAGGCTGCAATCGCCCAGCTCGGCCACGGCAGGCAAGCGCTCCAGACGTTGTTGCAGTTCGCCGGGCAAAATGGGGCTTACCGGCCGCAGCCATGAAAACAGGCTCATAACTGATACCGCAGGGTCAGGCTGCTTTGCAGGCGTTGGGCCTGGCGCAGGGATTCACGCAGGATGCGGCGGTCCAGATGATTGAGGCTGTCAGGATCGACGCGGTTGGAGTAGGGGAAATTCTCCCGGGTCTGTAGCTGATGTTGCTGCATGCGGGTTTGCTGGATGAAGTGATACGCCTCTTCATACGCCGCGCCGTCCAGCCGTTCGATGACTTCTTTGTCCACCAATTGGCGAAAGCGCTCCAGGGTATTGTTGGCGTCGATGCCGTGGGCCAGGGCCAGCACTCGAGCGCCATCGACGAAAGGGGTCAAGCCCTGGAGTTTCAGGTCGAGGGTGGCTTTCTCGCCATTTTTGCGAGCCAGCACGAATTCGCGGAAACGTCCTACGGGTGGACGGTTACGCAGGGCGTTTTCGGCCATCATCCGTTGGAACAAGCGGTTGTCGCCGACCTGATCGAGAATACCCTGGCGCAGTTGCTCGCAGCCTCGCTCGTCGCCCCAGACTACGCGCAGGTCGAAATAGATGCTCGACCCCAGCAGGTTTTCCGGAGTCGCCTCGCGGATAAACGCCGCAAAACGTCGCGCCCATTCGGCCCGAGACAAACACAGTTCGGGGTTGCCGGCCATGATGTTGCCTTTGCACAGGGTGAAGCCGCACAGCGCCAGGTTCTGATTGATCTGCTGGGCGATGGGCAGCAACTTGCCGCGAATCTCGGCGGCGTGGGCCGCGTCGCTGGCTTCGAACAGAATGCCGTTGTCCTGATCGGTGTGCAGCGTCTGCTCGCGGCGGCCTTCGCTGCCGAAGCACAGCCAACTGAACGGCACGCCGGGGTCACCTTTCTCGGCGAGCACCAGTTCGATCACCCGGCACACGGTGTGGTCGTTGAGCAGGGTAATGATGTGGGTGATCTGGGTCGAGGATGCTCCGTGCGCGAGCATCCGCTCCACCAATTGGCCGATCTCGCCGCGCATCGCCACCAGGTTTTCCAGCTTCTGGGCGCTGCGAATAGTCCGCGCCAGATGCACCAGATCGACCCGTTGCAGGGAAAACAGGTCGCGTTCCGAGACCACGCCGCACAGGCGCTGATCCTTGACCAGGCAGACGTGGGCGATGTGCCGTTCGGTCATTGCAATCGCGGCATCGAAGGCGCTGTGGTCCGGCGTCAGGTAAAACGGCGCCCGGGTCATGTGTCCTTCGATGGCTTCATTGAAATCATTGGTGCCGCTGGCCACCACATGTCGTAAGTCGCGCAGGGTGAAAATGCCCAGCGGCGCCTTTTGCTCATCAACCACCACAATGCTGCCGACTTGTTGATTGTGCATCAGCGTTACGGCTTCACGTAGCGCAGTGCTCGGACTGCAGGTCACCGGGTGACGCATGGCCAGTTCACCCAGTCGGGTATTGAGCGAGTACTGGGTGCCGAGGGTTTCCACGGCTTTTTGCTGGACTTGCTGGTTGACCTGATCCAGCAAACTGCTGACCCCGCGTAGGGCAAAGTCGCGAAACGGGCTGGAAAGTGCGAACAGTTTGATGAACGCCAGCTTATTCAGCTGTAGGCAAAAGGTATCTTCGGCCGCCAGATGTTCGGTGCGAGTCGCCCGTTCCCCCAGCAGCGCGGCGAGGGGAAAACACTCGCCGGTGGTGATTTCGAAGGTGGTTTCGGTCCCCCCCTTGGCCGTGTGCGGACGTTCGCCCACGACCCGGCCCTGTTTGACGATGTAGAAATGCTCAACCGGGCCATCGGCAGGTTTGATGATGCTTTCGCCGGGGGCATAAAAACGCAGCTGACATTGCTCGACCAGATAGGCCAGGTGGGCGTTTTCCATCTGATTGAACGGCGGGAAGCGCTGTAGGAATTGCAAAGTGCCCTGGATGTTCTGCAACACCGCGGTTTTCCCTGCCTGGGTGAAGGCGTCCGCTTTACTCATAACCATTACCGCAGTCTTTTTCTGATTGTTGTGTCGGATCGTTGTGTCAGATCGTTACAGGCATGGTCGGCCCCTACGGGCAGGGTGCCCATTGGACGTAAGTCTAGGTAGGCAGTGCAGCGGCCTGAATATGGGAAAGATCTGACACGAATGTGGGAAAAACCCCCTACATTGTCTATTGGAATAATTTCCGACGAAGTGCACATTGAAGCTCTGCTGAGCGGTGTCAGACACACTGTGTCAGGGATTGAATCGAAAACGTTGAGAAAGCCATGTCCGACCACGATATTTTGAGTGATGCCGAGCGCGAAGCGCTCAGTGCCGTCATGTTGGAACCAGACTTGCCGCCGCAACGGGTGCTGATCGTCGATGACGATAAAGACTCCAGGGAGTTGCTGTCGGAAATTCTGAGACTGGACGGCATTCACTGCATGACGGCGGCCAGTGGCGAAGCGGCGCTCAAGTTACTGGAGACGAAGTCATCGATCGGGCTGGTGATTACCGACCTGCGGATGGGGCACGTCGATGGTCTCGATTTGATCCGTCAGGTGCGGGAGTCGGCGCGTGCGGCATTGCCGATCATCATCGTTTCCGGCGATGCCGATGTGAAGGATGCGATCGAAGCCATGCACTTGCACGTAGTGGACTTTCTGCTCAAGCCCATCGACAGCGGCGAACTGCTTGAATTGGTCAAGCAAGAGCTGGGGATTGAGTCTGTGCCGTGATCGTTCCCATGCTCCGCGTGGGAATGCCTCCATGGACGCTCTGCGTCCGTTTTGGACGCGGAGCGTCCCGGGCTGCATTCCCACGCGGAGCGTGGGAACGATCAATTTTGCTTCAAACAAAAAAGCCCTGATCTCTCGATCAGGGCTTTTTCACGTCCGACATCAGCGTTTACTCAAAGGCCATTGGCAGCCTTGAACTCGCGACGACGACGGTGCAGAACCGGCTCGGTGTAGCCGTTCGGCTGTTTGGTGCCTTCGACCACCAGTTCGACCGCCGCCTGGAAGGCGATGTTGCTGTCGAAGTTCGGTGCCAGCGGACGGTACAGCGGGTCGCTGGCGTTCTGACGGTCAACCACCGGCGCCATGCGCTTGAGGCTTTCCATCACCTGATCTTCAGTGACAATGCCGTGACGCAGCCAGTTGGCGATGTGCTGGCTGGAAATACGCAGCGTCGCACGGTCTTCCATCAAGCCGATGTCATTGATATCCGGCACTTTCGAGCAGCCCACGCCCTGGTCGATCCAGCGCACCACGTAACCAAGAATGCCCTGGGCGTTGTTGTCCAGTTCGTTCTTGATCTGCTCCGCGGTCCAGTCTGGGTTGACGGCCAGCGGGATGGTCAGGATGTCGTCCACCGAAGCGCGTGCGCGTTTGGCCAGTTCGGCCTGACGGGCGAACACGTCGACCTTGTGGTAATGCAGCGCGTGCAACGCGGCGGCAGTCGGTGATGGAACCCAGGCGGTGTTGGCACCGGCCATAGGGTGAGCGATTTTCTGTTCGAGCATCGCTGCCATCAGGTCCGGCATGGCCCACATGCCTTTACCGATCTGGGCGCGACCTTGCAGGCCGGTGCTCAGGCCGATGTCGACGTTCCAGTTCTCGTAGGCGCTGATCCACTTCTCAGCCTTCATGTCGGCCTTGCGCACCATCGGGCCGGCTTCCATGGAGGTATGGATTTCATCACCCGTGCGGTCGAGGAAGCCCGTGTTGATGAACACCACGCGCTCGGCGGCAGCCTTGATGCAGGCCTTGAGGTTGACCGTGGTACGGCGTTCCTCGTCCATGATCCCGACTTTGAGGGTATTGCGTGGCAAGCCCAGCACGTCTTCGATGCGACCGAACAGCTCGTTGGTGAACGCCGCTTCTTCCGGGCCGTGCATCTTCGGCTTCACGATATAAACCGAACCGGTACGGCTGTTCTTGCGCGAGCTGTTGCCGTTGAGGCTATGAATCGCCGCGAGGCAAGTCACCAGACCGTCGAGAATACCTTCCGGTACTTCGTTGCCGTCTTTATCGAGGATCGCGTCGATGGTCATCAGGTGACCGACGTTGCGCACGAACAACAGCGAGCGACCGTGCAGGCTCAGTTCGCTGCCATCGAGGGCGGTATAGGTGCGATCGGCGTTCATGGTGCGGGTAAAGGTCTGACCGCCCTTGGAGACTTCTTCCGACAGATCGCCCTTCATCAAGCCGAGCCAGTTGCGGTAGATCACCACTTTGTCATCGGCATCGACCGCGGCGACCGAGTCTTCGCAGTCCATGATGGTGGTCAGCGCGGCTTCCATCAGGATGTCTTTGACGCCGGCCGCGTCGGTCTGGCCGACGGGGGTGCTGGCGTCGATCTGGATTTCGAAGTGCAGGCCGTTGTTTTTCAGCAGGATCGCAGTTGGAGCCGCAGTATCGCCGTGGAAACCGATCAGTTGCGCATCGTCGCGCAGGCCGGTGTTGCTGCCGCCTTTGAGGGCGACCACCAGTTTGCCGTCAATGATCTTGTAGCCTGTGGAATCGACGTGGGAGCCGGCAGCCAATGGCGCGGCTTCGTCGAGGAAGGCGCGGGCGAAGGCGATGACCTTGTCGCCGCGAACCTTGTTGTAGCCTTTGCCTTTTTCCGCGCCGTCCGCTTCGCTGATGGCGTCGGTGCCATAGAGCGCGTCATACAGCGAACCCCAGCGGGCATTCGAGGCGTTGAGCGCGAAGCGCGCGTTCATCACCGGCACCACCAACTGTGGACCGGCCATGCGGGCGATTTCGTCATCGACGTTTTGTGTCGTTGCCTGGAAATCAGCCGCTTCTGGCAGCAGATAACCGATGTCTTGCAGGAAGGCTTTGTAGGCCACCGCATCGTGCGCAACACCTGCACGAGCCTGGTGCCAGGCATCGATACGTGCCTGGAAATCATCGCGTTTGGCGAGTAGGGCTTTGTTCTTCGGCGCCAGGTCATGGATGACCTTGTCGGCACCGGCCCAGAACGTGTCGGCGGTGAGGCCGGTACCGGGAATGGCTTCGTTGTTCACGAAGTCGAACAGGACTTTGGCGACCTGCAGGCCACCGACTTGAACGTGTTCAGTCATTGCTTGCCTCACTCTGCTCAGCTATTTCGCTTTTCAGCTCTTCAATTTAACAATGAAGCCTCTGGCCATTTAAACCACAAACCCATCTACCAGTACATGCCATTGCTGGCGGCTGGGTTCGATCCGATCAACGGCTTTGCGGCCTTGCTGACAGGGCTTTCAGGGGTTGCGACGGCACCTGCGGCAGACATCGATCCAGCGTTATGTAGTGCGCGCTGCGGCATACTACATGATGAATTGCGGTTGTGAAAATTAGACTAAATACGTCGTTCTGCGACCCCATGACGCATTGCGGTCATGGCGAGGAACGGGATGTTCTCAAAAAACTATTGGATTGTTCCAGTTAAATATAAAAACTTGTACACATAATCTTCGATAGCCCTGCTATGGGGCGTTGCTTTTGTGGCGAGGGAGCTTGCTCCCGCTGGGGCGCGAAGCGGCCCCCTGCATTTATTCAGACAGACCGCATTCGCTGTTTCTTGCGACTGCTTCGCAGCCGAACGGGAGCAAGCTCCCTCGCCACAAGAGCCAAAGCAGTACTGCGCCGAATCCAGCCCCTTGCCTATACTTGTTTTTCTATAACAAAAGTCATGACAAGAGGGCTGCGCCATGAACCACCTCGTACTCACGGTATTCGCTCTGGACAAGCCCGGGCAGGTCGAGCGCATTGCCCAATGCATTGCCGAGCATGGTGGCAACTGGCTGGAGAGCCGCATGTCGCGGATGGCCGGGCAGTTCGCCGGGATCCTTCGGGTGGGTGTACCGGCCGAGGCTTACGATGAACTGGTAGACGCCCTAAAGGGACTGTCGGCCCAGGGGATTCGCGTGATGATCGCCGAAAGCGGCATCGAACAATCCTGCACTTGGAAGCCGATTGCCATGGAACTGGTGGGCAATGATCGTCCGGGCATCGTGCGAGACATTACGCGCCTGCTGAGCGAACAGGGCGTGAACCTGGAAAGTCTGGTGACCGAAGTACGCCCGGCGCCGATGAGCAGCGAGCCTTTGTTCCACGCTGAAGCGATTCTCGCGGTGCCACTGACCTTGTCGCTGGAGGTGCTGCAATCGCGCCTGGAAACCCTGGCGGACGATCTGATGGTCGAATTGGTGCTGCGTAGCGAACCCTGAAAGGTTATCCAAGTTATACGTGCACCTGCCTGTGGATAACCTGTAGAGACACCTCGCCAGGCCACGTCGGCCGTGACTCTTCAGGATCTGATCAAAAAACCATCAGTTTCAGTGACTTGCGCACAAACGCCGGGGATCACGCTGTGGATAACCTTGGGAAGGATGGATGCAGGCCACGGGAGACGTGGCCTGTAGAGGTTTGTACGTTTTCTGATCAGCTGCGACGGCGCAGACTTATCCACGCGTCGATGCTGTAAACCGCCAGACCCGCCCAGATAAAGATGAACGCCACCAGCGTGCTGGACGACAAGTGCTCGCCAAACAGCAGAACGGCTTGCAACAACACCAGCGTCGGCGCCAGGTACTGGAGAAATCCGAGGGTGGTGTAGGGCAAATGCCGGGCGGCGGCGTTGAAACACACCAACGGCACTAGCGTCACTGGACCTGCAGCCACCAACCACCAGGCTTCAGAGGTGGTCCAGAATTCGGCTTGCGCGCTGCTCGCCGTCGGATTGAACAGTAGCCAGGCGACAGCAATCGGCACCAGCATCCAGGTTTCCACCACCAGCCCCGGCAGCGCCTTGACCGGTGCCTGCTTGCGGATCAGTCCGTAGAAGCCGAAGGTCAATGCCAGCACCAGCGACACCCAGGGCAAACTGCCGACTTGCCATACCTGCTGCGCGACACCGATCGCTGCCAGGCCAACCGCCAGCCATTGCATGCGTCGCAGTCGTTCGCCGAGGATCAGCATCCCCAACAACACGTTGACCAGCGGGTTGATGTAGTAACCGAGGCTGGCTTCGAGCATGCGCCCGTTGTTCACCGACCAGACGTAGGTCAGCCAGTTGGCGGCGATCAACGTGCCGCTCAGGGCCAGGATTGCCAGCCGTCGCGGGTTCTCACGCAGCTCGCGCCACCAGCCGGGATGCTTCCAGACGAGCAGCAGCAAAGCACCAAACAGCGCGGACCAAAGCACTCGGTGGATGATGATCTCCACGGCGGGTACGCTGGCAATGGCTTTGAAGTAGAGCGGGAACAGGCCCCAGATGATGTAGGCACTCAGGCCCAGGATGTACCCGCGACGCGGGTTGGCGGCTTGCATGAGAATCCTTGCTTAGGCAGCTAACAAAGAGGGGATTGTATAGATGTGTCATGTTTTTTGTAGGAGCGGGGGGGGGGGGGGGGGGGGGGGGGGGGGGGGGGGGGGGGGGGGGGGGGGGGGGGGGGGGGGGGGGGG